>JAJHPN010000349.1 GCA_020890855.1 Candidatus Contendibacter sp.
GAGCAGCGGGATGTGGCGCCGTATATCTACGAAACGGCTGGCGAGGCCCGCCGCCATGTCCGCGAGGCCCAGTCCGGCTTGACTGAGGAAGATTTGGAAATCGCCAGTTATGGTGGGACCGGGTAAACAAAAAATCCCTCTCCATAAAACAGATTGGAGAGGGATTAACGAACTAATGGCATCCATTGCCGCAACGGCCAACTACTCTTTTCGGCCCGGCGCCCTAAGCGAATTTGGCGAAAGCCTCAATCACTTCCGGCGGAGCCTGAATCAGCTCGATCAACACCCCCTCGCCGGACAGCGGCGTCGCCTCATTGCCCTTGGGATGCAGAAAGCAGACCTCATAGCCGGCGGCGCCCTTGCGAATCCCGCCGGGAGTAAAGCGCATTCCCTGAGCCGTCAACCACTCTACCGCCGCCGCCAGGTTATCAATCCACAGCCCGATATGGTTGAGCTGCGGTTCGTGGACTTTGGGAGCTTTACCGGGGTCAATTGGCTGCATCAGGTCCACTTCCACCTTGAACGGCCCGGAGCCAATCGCGGCGATGTCCTCATCCACATTTTCCCGCTCGCTGCGGAAGTTGCCGGTCAGGGTCAGGCCCAGGGTATCGATCCACAACCGGCTGAGCTTGGACTTGTCCAGCCCGCCGATGGCGATTTGCTGAATACCGAGTACTTTGAAAGGTCTATCGGACACAAGGATCTCCTGATGGTTGAGGGATTGCAGGGTTGGAAAAGGTAACAGACCTTTTTAGTATGTCATTCCACTTCGCGATTGCAACCACCCTCAACCGCCGTCAGCCCGATTCCGGTCCGCGATTTGAATGAATGTTCAGTTATACTTTTTCGGTATTGCCCACCCATCGCGTTTTGGTTCCACTTGGAGGATACGCATGTCAGACCAGCAATTAGCGGACGCGGCCACACCGACGTTCAGCGAATTCCCACCGACCACTTACGAGGAATGGCGCAAGGTCGTCGACAAGTTCCTCAAAGGGGCGCCATTTGAAAAACGTCTGATCACCAAGACCTATGAAGAGATTGATCTTCAGCCAATGTATCGGCGGGAAGATGTGGCGGGACTGCCGCATCTCGACAGCCTGCCTGGTTTCGCCCCCTATCTGCGTGGAACCAGCCCGCTCGGTTATGTCACTCAGAGTTGGGATGTCGCCCAGGAACTGCCCTATGCAACGCCGGCGGAATTCAACGCCGCCTTGTGCGCCGACCTGAGCCGGGGTCAGAACGCGGTCAATCTGGTGCTGGACCATCCTACTTTGTCCGGGATAGACGCCGATCAGGCCAATGCCGGCGAAGTCGGCAAGGGCGGATTGTCCATCTCCAGCGTCGCTGATCTGGCGCAGGCGCTGGATGGCGTTGATCTGGAAACCACGTCGATCTACATCCAGGCCAGCGCCAGCGCCCTCACCTTTACTGCGTTGCTGGCGGCGTTGGCGCAGCAGCAGGGCAAATCGCTGGCTAAACTGCGCGGCGCTATCGGTATGGACCCGCTCGGCCAACTGGCCCGCGATGGCAAGTTGCCCCGCGATCTGGACGGCATCTATAACGTGATGGCGCAACTCACGACCTGGGCCGCCGCCAACGCTCCGCAGTTACAGACGATCACCGTGCAGGGCCACCCCTACCATAACGGCGGCGCCAGCACGACCCAGGAGCTGGCCTTTGCGCTGGCGACGGCGGTTGAGTACATCCGCGCCATGCAGAGCCGTGGGTTGAGCATTGAGGACATCGCTCCGCGCATCCGGTTCTCGCTATCGGTCGGCACGAATTTCTTCATGGAAATCGCCCGGTTGCGGGCAGCCCGGCTGTTGTGGGCCAAGATTGTCAAAGCCTTTGGCGGCAGCGACGCGGCGCAGAAGATGAGCCTGCACGCCCGCACCTCGGCCTGGAATCAGACCGTTTACGATCCGCACGTCAATCTGCTGCGGGCTACCACTGAGGCGTTTTCCAGCGCGGTCGGCGGCTGCGATAGCCTGCACATCTCACCCTTTGACGAGCTGCTGCGCACGCCCGACGAGTTCTCCCGCCGCATTGCCCGCAACACCCACACCGTGCTGCGCGAAGAAAGCCACATCACCCGCACCGTGGACCCCGCCGGCGGCTCCTGGTACGTCGAAAACCTCACCGATTCGGCGGGCCGCAAGGCTTGGGCGCTGTTCCAGGAAATCGAAAAGCAGGGGGGCATGGTCAAGGCGCTGGAGGCGGGCGCACCGCAGAAGCAGGTCGCCGACACCGCCGCCAAGCGCGCCGCCAACATCGCCAAGCGCAAGGATATTTTTGTCGGCAGCAACATGTATCCTAATCTGAAGGAAACCCGACTGGAGCCGGAGGCGGTTGATTTTGCAGCGCGGCAAGCGGAACGGGCGGCGGCATTGAGTCAGTATCGGGCCAGCGCCAACGCCGGTCAAAAACAGGCGGCGCTGGATGCGCTGGCTCAGGGCGGCAACAAGGTGGAGGCGGCGATTCAGGCGGCGCTGGCTGGCGCGACCCTCGGCGATATCGCCCAAGCCGCGCGCGCCAGCGCTCAGGCTGGACCGACGATTACGCCGATTTGCGCCCATCGCGGCGCCCAGGCGTTCGAGGCGCTGCGGGAAGCCGCCGAAGCCTACGTCGCTCGCGTCGGTCAACGCCCGCAAGTCTTCCTCGCCACGATGGGACCGCTGACCCAGCACAAAGGCCGCGCCGACTTTGCCACCGCCTTCCTGGCGGTTGGCGGGATTGAGACCATCTATCCGACGGGTTTTGAAACTCCAGATGCGGCTGCCGACGCGGCGCTGGCCTCTGGCGCCAAGGCCGTAGTGATCTGCTCCACTGATCCCACCTATCCCGAACTGGTCCCGTCGCTGGTGCAAAAGCTCAAGCAGGCCAATCCCGGTCTGATCGTGTTG
>JAJHPN010000007.1 GCA_020890855.1 Candidatus Contendibacter sp.
GGGTTCGACTGGAGGGAGGGAGGCCTGATTCGGCGGCGCTGGTTTGGCCGCCGCTTCCGCTAGGGCCAACCGATCGCGCAGGTCAGCCAGTCGGGGATGGTTTGGGTTAAGCCGCGCCAATTGGTCGAGTGCGTCTTTAGCCTGCTTGGCGTTGCCGCGCTGCACCGCTGTCGCTGCGGAATCAGCATAGCGCTCGGCGATCCGGTCAAGACCGGCCAGCGCCTGAGCGTTGCCGCGATCCTGTTTGAGCGCCTCGCCGTAACAAGCGGCGGCATTGCCGCCTTTCCCGGAAGTCAGCCGGTTAGCGCGCAGGTGCGCGTCGCATTCGCGCAACAGGGCGGCGAGTTTGGCGCTCTCGTCCACTGGCGGTTTAACGACCGGTTCAGGCGGCGGGACGGCTTTAGCCTCGCGCAACTGGTTCCGAACCGTATCGCGCAACGCCAGCAACCGGGCATGATCGGGAACCTGCTGCAACCCCTGTTCGATCTGCAACAGGCTGGTTTCGTAGGCCCGGTTGCGCTGCGAATCCTGCGCTCGCGCCAGCAGTTCATCGGCCTTGCGCCGGCGTTGCTCAGCCTCGGCCTTTTGCCGCTCGGCGGCCTCAGCCTGGCGGCGAGTCGCTTCTTCCTGGCTTTTCAGGTTGGCCTGCTGAGCCAGCAGCTCCTGTTTTAGCGCCAGCAAGCCGGGATGGTTGGGCATGGCCTGCAAACCCTGTTCGATATGCACCAGACTCAGGGCAAATGCGCCTTCCTGGCGGGCGTGCTGGGCTTGATCGAGGAATTGCTCAGCCTGTAGTTGCGCCTGGATCTGCTGTTCTTCCCGGGCGTTGCGAGCGCTGGCGTCGGCTATTAGGCGGGTTGTTTCTTCGCGCAGCGCCAGCAGTTCCGGATGTCCAGGCGCCAGTTGCAAACCCCGGTCGATGCGGGCGAGGCTGTCTTCGAGGGCGCCGGCCTGCTGTTGCTGGCGGGCTTCAGCCAGCAGGGATTCGGCCTGCGCCCGATGCTGGGCGGCGGGATCAACGGCAGGGGTTGGCGGCGGCGGGGTTGGGGTTGAAACGACCAGCGGCGTGGTGCGATGGAAGAACAGATAACCGCCGCCGGCCAGCGCCGCGCTGGTCAAAATCGCAACTGACGCAGCAACTTTCCAGCCGCGTTTCCAGTCGCCCCGGCGTTGCCGGTACGCAGGGCTGGCTATCTGGATCGTAGGGCCAGTAACGCTGAACAGATCGACGGCAGGGTTTTTTTCCAGGCACTCCAGCGCCGCAATAAATTCCTGGCCATTCTGAAAGCGCTCGGCGGGATTTTTTTCCAGCAACCGGGCGAGCAGGGGTTGAAGGTGACTCAGGTTAGGCGGCAACTCCGGAATCGGCGAAGTAACGTGCATCATCGCCAGGGCAAAACTGTCATTGGCGGTGTAGGGGACATTGCCAGTCAGCATTTCGTAAAACAACACGCCGAAGCTGTAGAGATCGGCGCGGGCGTCGACCTCCTCGCCGCGAATCTGCTCTGGACTCATATAACGCGGAGTGCCCAGGGACAAACCGGTGCGGGTCATGATGGTGCTGGTGCCGAGGGTTTTGGCGATGCCAAAGTCGGTCAGCACCGGGGCGCCGTTTTCCCGGAACAGGATATTTTGTGGCTTGATGTCGCGGTGGATGATGCCGCGTCGGTGGGCGTAATGCAGGGCGCTGGCAATAGCCTTGGCGATCGTCAGAGCCTCGGCCAGCGGCAGGCCGTTGCGGATGCGCTGTTGCAGGGTGTCGCCCGGCAGGTACTCCATCGACAGGTAGTAGGTTTGATCATGGGAGGCGATGTCATAAACGGTGACAATATGCGGATCGCTGAGCTGGGCGATAATCCGGCCTTCGCGGAGAAACCGCTGGGCGAATTCCTCATCCGTGGTCAGGATCGGCTTGATGACTTTCAAGGCGACATGGCGGTGCAGCGACTCTTGCATGGCGAGATAAACAATCGCCATGCCGCCCTGACCCAGTTCGCGCTCGATTTGATAGCCTGGAATCTGCATGTTCGAATTCCGTGGTAGTCAAGAACCGCATTCCGGCGGCATGAGAGTTCCCGGATAGACCGGGGTCGCGGATGCGGCGCCGAATTGGCGCTCCATGATCTATGCTCTAAATTTTAGGAAGTCGCCCGACTTCCGGCAAAATAAATAGTCAAGGGTTGGGCGATATCTGCACACTTTCGGCGTTTTTCGCGCCGATTCTATACTGGCCTGTTAAAGGATCGAGATCCGCATGTCCGGCAACACCTTTGGCAAACTGTTCGCTGTCACCACCTTTGGCGAAAGCCACGGTCCCGCGCTGGGCGCGATTGTGGATGGCTGTCCGCCCGGCCTGGAGCTGAGCGAGGCCGATTTGCAGCGCGATCTGGATCGCCGCCGGCCCGGCCAGAGCCGCCATACGACCCAGCGCCGCGAACCGGATCAGGTTCGCATTCTGTCCGGGGTGTTCGAGGGATGCACCACCGGCGCGCCCATTGGCCTGCTGATTGAGAATATAGATCAGCGATCCAAGGACTATAGCGAAATTATGGATCGGTTCCGGCCTGGCCATGCCGATTATGCCTATCATCATAAATATGGCGTCCGCGATTACCGGGGCGGCGGGCGCTCTTCGGCGCGGGAGACGGCGCTGCGGGTGGCAGCCGGGGCGATTGCCCGCAAGTATCTCCGGGAGCGCTACGGGGTGGAAATTCGGGGGTATCTGGCCCAGCTTGGCCCGATTCGGCCGGTCCGACTGGTCTGGGAAGAGGTGGATAACAATCCGTTTTTCTGCCCGGACCCGGACAAGGTGCCAGAACTGGAGCAATTCATGGATGCGCTGCGTAAATCCGGCGATTCCATCGGAGCGCGGGTCACGGTGATCGCCAGCGGGGC
>JAJHPN010000036.1 GCA_020890855.1 Candidatus Contendibacter sp.
TGGCGACTTCGAATCATCCCCGGCTCGCCCCGATCCTGAAGGCTCTGTACGACAGCCGCCTGTACTATCAGGAAGAGGACAATCGCACCGTCATCGGCCTGAACGACGCGGCGGAAATCACCATTGAGGACGCCGTAACCGGCGCCGCCTTGGGAGCGGTGAGCAAGCGCAGTCTGGATCGAATTACCGCTAATAACCGTTTGCGGAGCCTGATTGAAAATCGCCTGGCCAGTCTGGGACTGGCCAGCGCCGATCCCCAGCAACGCAAAGAGGCGGTTGAAGCCTTTATGCGCAATCCCGATCCGGCGGGCGCGGCGCCATTGCGGGAACGGTTGACGGTGGAAACGGAAGGTGGGATTAAGGAATTGCTGACGCTGGCGCTGGCCTTGGCGGATTTAGCCAGCGACGACATCACGGTCCGCGCTGCGGCGGCGACTGCGCTGGGTGGTCAGATGCAAACCGAGATTCGTGGCCGGCTAACCCGCGTGGCCGCCGATGATAGCGACGCCAGTGTGCGCGAGGCGGCCAAAAAAGCGCTGAATCGCACCGAGTTCCGCCTGCAAATGCTGGGCTGGGCCGAAACCCTGTTCTTCGGCCTGTCGCTGGGATCCGTGCTGATTCTGGCCGCCATCGGCTTGGCTGTAACCTTTGGCGTCATGGGCGTGATCAATATGGCGCACGGCGAACTGATGATGCTGGGCGCCTACACCACCTGGCTGACCCAGCAATGGCTGCCGGTCAACTGGTCGCTGCCGGTGGCGGTGCCACTGGCTTTTCTGGTCGCCGCGCTGGTCGGCATCGTCATCGAGCGCGGCATCATCCGCTTTCTCTACGGTCGCCCGCTGGAAACCCTGCTGGCCACCTTCGGCGTCAGCCTGATTCTGCAACAGGCGGTGCGCTCGATCTTCTCGCCGCTGAATCGCTCGGTGGCGTCGCCGGACTGGATGAGCGGCGCGATTTTGCTTGGCCCGCTGGAAGTCACCCTCAACCGATTGGTGATCGTCGGCTTCTGCATCGCGGTGTTCGCCCTGCTGTGGCTGGCGTTGCAACGCACCCGCCTGGGCCTGGAAGTGCGGGCGGTGGCGCAAAACCGGGCGATGGCGCGGGCCATGGGCGTGCGTTCGGCGCGGGTGGATGCGCTGACCTTTGGCCTGGGCAGCGGCATCGCTGGCGTGGCCGGCGTCGCTCTGTCGCAATTGACCAATGTCGGCCCCAATCTCGGCCAAAGCTACATCGTGGATTCGTTCATGGTGGTGGTGTTCGGCGGAGTCGGCAATCTGTGGGGCACGATGGTGGCCGGATTGTCGCTGGGCGTCGCCAACAAGCTGCTGGAACCCTGGACCGGCGCGGTGCTGGCCAAGATTGTGGTGCTGGTGTTCCTGATCCTGTTCATCCAGAAGCGGCCACGCGGTTTATTCCCGCAGCGGGGCCGGGCGGCGGAGGTTTAAGCGATGCGCTTACCGAGTTGGCTGCTTTCCGACCGCGCCGGACTGGCGTTGCTGGCCGTATTGATCATCATCGGCATCGGCGTGCCTGTGCTCAACCTGCGGGTGCCGCCCGACAACCCGCTGCACCTGACCGCTTATTCGGTCACGCTGATTGGCAAATATCTGTGCTACGCCCTGCTGGCGATTTCCATTGATCTGGTGTGGGGCTACATGGGCATTCTCAGCCTGGGTCACGCCGCGTTTTTCACCCTGGGCGGCTATTGTTTCGGCATGTATCTGATGCGTCAGATCGGGACGCGCGGGGTTTATGGCGATCCGGTACTGCCCGATTTCATGGTGTTTCTGAACTGGAAGGAACTGCCCTGGTACTGGCACGGCTTCGATATGTTCTGGTTTGCGGCGCTGATGGTGATGGTGGTGCCGGGACTGCTGGCCTTCGTGTTCGGCTGGTTCGCCTTCCGGTCGCGAGTGTCGGGCGTTTACCTGTCCATCATTACCCAGGCGTTGACTTATGCGCTGATGCTGGCCTTCTTCCGCAATGAAATGGGGTTTGGCGGCAACAACGGCCTGACCGATTTCAAGGATATTCTGGGCTATTCAGTCCACGCCGACGAAACTCGCATCGTGCTCTTTGTGTTGTCCGCACTGGCGCTGGCCGGTGGTTATCTGGCCTGCCGCTGGCTGGTCTCGACCCGGATGGGCCGGGTTTTAGTCGCGATCCGTGACTCGGAAGATCGGGCCCGCTTTCTTGGCTATCGCGTGGAGCAGATCAAGGCGCTGGTCTTTACCTTCTCGGCGATGCTGGCGGGAATAGCCGGAGCGCTGTATGTGCCGCAGGTCGGCATCATCAACCCCGGCGAATTCGCCCCGCTGAACTCGATTGAGGCCGTGATCTGGGTGGCGGTCGGCGGGCGCGGCACGCTGGTCGGAGCGGTCATCGGGGCGGTGCTGGTCAATTACAGCAAGTCCTGGCTGACCGCCGCTTTGCCGGAAGTGTGGCTGTTCGCCCTCGGTGGGTTGTTCGTCGCCGTCACCCTCCTCCTGCCTTATGGATTGATCGGGCTGTTGCGCCGCCGTCGGGAGGCCGCGTCATGAGCGAGCTGATTTTTGAACCGGAAGCGGCGGGGATGCACACGCTGGTTGATCCGGTGGACGCCACGCACGGCATCTTGCTCTATCTGGAAGGCGTGACCGTGAGCTTCGACGGGTTCAAGGCGATTGATAACCTGTCACTGTATATCGGCGACGGCGAATTGCGCTGCATCATCGGTCCCAACGGCGCCGGCAAGACCACGATGATGGACATCATCACCGGCAAGACCAAGCCGGATGCCGGGCGGGTGTTCTTCGGCCAGACCATTGATTTGCTGAAACTCGACGAACCGGCAATCGCCCGCGTCGGCATTGGCCGCAAATTTCAGAAACCGACCGTGATCGA
>JAJHPN010000188.1 GCA_020890855.1 Candidatus Contendibacter sp.
GCGGCGCGGGCGGCGGCGCGGATCAAGCCGGTGCTGGCAGTCCGCGCTGGCCGGGGCGGCGATCCGGCTTCGCACCAGATTGACGCGCTGTATGACGCCGTTTTTCGCCGGGCCGGAATGCTGCGGGTGCAGTCGCTGCGCGAACTGTTCTGGGCGGCGGAAGCCCTGGATTTGGACCTGCCAGCGACCGGCGACCGGTTAGCCATTGTTGGCAACAGTCGCGGCTTGGGGATGCTGGCGGCCGATGCGCTGTTTGCCGAAGGCGGGCGGCTGGCCCGATTCAATCCGGCCACGGAGAGCGCCTTGCGCGAGGTTTTGCCCGCCGGTTTTGCGCCTGATAATCCGCTGGATTTGGGCGGCGACGCCGGTCCCGCCCGCTTTACCGCCGTGCTGGAGTTGTTGCTGAACGAGCGGGAACTGGACGGCATCCTGGTGTTGAACTCGCCGAACGCCCTGGTCTCCGCCGAAGATACGGCAACGGCGGTCAGCGAAACGGTGGGCCGATTACGCCTTCAGAACCGCAAGCGGCCCGGCGTCCTGACCTGCTGGCTGGGCGTGAACAGCGCTCGCACCGCCCGGCAACGCTTTCTGGAGCAGCGCATTCCGACTTACGACATTCCCAATGATGCGATTCGGGCTTTCATCCAGCGCTGGCGTCATCAGCAGAACCGGATCGCGCTGATGGAAACGCCTCCCGACCTGCCGGAATTATTTACCGCCGATCTCGCTGTCGCCCGGCAGACGGTTCACGCCGTGCTGGCCGATGGCCGCAACCGGCTGAACTCGGCGGAAACAGCGGCGCTGTTGCAGGCTTACGGGATTGCGTTTTTCTCCCGCGTTCCAGCCCAGCCTGACACAGGAGCGCGCGCGTCGATCCCTGCCGATTTCGCGCCGCTGGAACTGGCGATCCGGATGATCGTCGATCCGGCGTTCGGGCCGGTGTTGCTGTTGGGGCCGGGTGGACGATCTGTGGCGCTGTTTAATGAAGTGGTCGCCGCGTTGCCGCCGCTGAATCCAGTGCTGGCGCGGGAAGTCATTGCCCACACTCGGCTTTACCAACTGCTGCGGAATGCTGACGCCGCCATGAGCGGGCTGTTGGACAGCGTGATCCTGCTGCTGGTCAAGGTTGCGCAACTGGTGGTTGATCTGGGTGAAGTGGTGGAGCTGGAGCTGAACCCGGTGCTGGCGACCGCCCAGCAAGCGACGGTGAGCGCGGGGCGGATTCAGCTTGCCGCCTCCGATCAGCCGGCCCACGCCCGGTTGGCGATTCGGCCCTATCCCCGTGAACTGGAGGAAACGCTGGAGTTGCCGGATGGATCGACCCTGCTGATTCGCCCGGTGCGCCCCGAGGATGAACCCGCCTTTATCGCTGGTTTTTCCCGGTTGACCGCCGAGGCGATTCGGATGCGCTTCATGCACCTGGTCAAGGAACTGACTCACATTGAAGCGGCCCGGCTGACCCAGATCGACTATGACCGGGAAATGGCGCTGGTGGCGGTGCGGCAACGACCGGACCGGGAACCGGAAGGTTGCGGGGTGGCGCGGATCATCGGCGACGCCGACCGGGAACGGGCGGAATTCGCCATCATCCTGTTGCAAGAGGCGACCGGCATTGGCCTGAGCAGTCTGCTGTTGCGTCGGCTGATTCACTACGCCCGCGCTCAGGGTCTGCGCGAAATTTTCGGGGAAATCCTGCGTGAGAATGAGCCGATGCTGGAGTTGTGCCGGGCGATGGGCTTCACCCTCAAGGTCTGCCCGGAGGATTCAGGCGTCATGATCGCCACGCTGACGCTGTAACATCATCTGCGGGCGCTTGTCCGGTTAGACCGGTTGCCGGACAATGCCTTGTCATTGGCAACCCCATCATCTCAACCCTAATCAGCGAGGTAAATTCAAGGTGAAACGGCAAATACGCAAGGCGGTTTTTCCCGTTGCCGGCCTCGGAACCCGGTTCCTGCCGGCCACCAAAGCCAGTCCCAAGGAAATGTTGCCGATTGTAGACAAGCCCCTGATTCAATACGGGGTTGAAGAAGCCGTCGCGGCAGGCGTGAATACCTTGATCTTCATCATTGGCCGCACCAAGAACGCCATTGCTGATCATTTCGACAAGGCTTACGAACTGGAAGTAGAGCTGGAAACCCGCGGCAAGGCCGACCTGCTTGAGGTAGTCCGCAACATCGTGCCGCGTGGCGTGGAGTGCGTCTATGTCCGTCAGGCCGAGGCGCTGGGCCTGGGTCATGCGGTGCTGTGCGCCCGGCCAGTGGTCGGCGACGAGCCATTCGCAGTGATTCTGGCCGACGATTTGATCGAAGAGGACGCCAGCGAAGGCGGCACGCTGAGTCAAATGGCGCGGTGTTTCAACAAATACCAGTGTTCGATTCTGGGTGTGGAGCGGGTGCCCCATGAGGAAACCAACAAATACGGCATCGTCAATCCCTTGCCCTTCGCCAGCCGCCTGAACAATGTTGGCGGCATCATTGAAAAACCCAAGCCGGAAAACGCCCCATCCAATCTGGCGGTGGTGGGCCGCTATATCCTGACCTCGCGGATTTTCGACTTGTTGGAACATATCCCGCGTGGGACCGGTAACGAAATTCAGTTAACCGACGGCATCGCCGCCCTGCTGAATGAGGAGCAGGTCTTGGCCTATGAGTTTTCCGGGCGGCGCCACGATTGCGGCAGTAAGCTCGGCTATCTGATCGCTACGGTTGAATACGGTTTGCGTCATCCCGAACTGGGTTCCCGCTTCCACACTTATCTCCGGGAATTGACCGGATCGCTGGGAGAGGCAGAGGGTTAGCGGCTAAAGAAACGGGTGTCCACGGAACACACGGAAAGAATGATTGCGGAGAATTTTCCCCGCCTTGGACAACCCACTCCTTCAATCTTTCCGCGCTTTCCGTGTGTTCCGTGGATAAGGATTTTCGATTTTCCGTGGATAACGGTTTTCGACAAACTTCCTGGGAGATAACAATCATGTCCAAAGGGCTGCTGGTCATTAACGCCGGTTCATCCAGCATCAAGTTTTCGGTGTTCGCCCTGCCCGACGATGGCGGCGAACTAACGCTGGTCTGTCGCGGTTTGCAGGAAAATCTCGGCGAGGACAATCCCCATTTCAAGGCCTTCGATCACGCCGGCGAGGTTTTGGCCGATGTGCATCCCACGCCGGGGAGCGGACCCTACCGCAAGTTGGGGCCGGAACATCGCCGCCGGGCTGCCGATGTCGCCGCGCCGCCGCCCAAGCCGGTCAGCGCCGCCGTTTACGATCATCAGGCGGCATTGCGCGATCTGCTGGACTGGCTCGATCAAACGCCCGGCTTACCGGAAGTGATCGCCGCCGGTCATCGGGTGGTGCATGGCGGTGAGGAGTTCAGCGATCCACAACTGCTCACGCCGGCGATCATGACCCGGTTGGAAACCTTCATCCCGCTGGCCCCGCTGCATCAGCCGCACAATCTGGCCGGGATTCGCGCCATTAGCGCGGTGCGGCCCACCTTGCCGCAGGCGGCCTGCTTCGACACCGCGTTTCATCACGGTCAACCGGAACTGGCCCAGCTGTTCGCTCTGCCGAAAACCTACCGGGCGGAAGGCGTGCGGCGCTATGGCTTCCACGGTCTGTCCTATGAATATGTCGCCGGCGCGCTGGCTGAACTGATGAAGACGCCGGCCACCGGGCGGGTCGTGGTCGCGCATCTCGGCAACGGGGCCAGCATGTGCGCGATCCAGGATGGCCGCAGCATCGCCAGTACGATGGGTTTCACCGCCGTTGAAGGGCTGCCGATGGGCACCCGCACCGGATCGCTCGATCCGGGCGTGATCCTGTATCTGATTGAACGGCATGGGATGGGCGTTAAGGACCTGACCAATCTGCTCTACAAACAATCCGGGCTGCTCGGCTTATCGGGCGTCAGCAACGATATGCGCGAGTTGCTGGCCAGCCCCGATCCCAACGCCAAGCTGGCGGTCGATTATTTCTGCTACCGGATCGCCCGCGAACTTGGTTCGCTGGCGGCGGCGCTGGGCGGACTCGATGCGCTGGTCTTCACTGGCGGCATCGGCGAACACGCGGCGGCGGTGCGCGAGCAGGTGTGCGGCCTTTCCCGCTGGCTGGGGATTGAGATGGACGCTGCCGCCAATATGGCTGATCAGTCGCGCATTGACCGGGCCGGTAGCCGGACGGCGGTGTGGGTGGTGCCAACCAATGAGGAACTGGTCATCGCCCGTCACACCCGGCGCCTGGTGCTGTAACGGCTAATCTTCACAGTCTTCAAATTCCCCCAACCCCCCTTTGCTAAAGGGGGGAATGCTCGAATAACCCGTTGCATTTCAGGGCTGCCGGAAGATGAACTGGACGATTCTGCTCTTCATTGCCGGATTATGGCTGTTTTCGCCGATCATTCTGTTGATTGTTCTGATCGTGACCCGCCGGCAATTGCATGAAACACGGCGGTTGCTGGCCGTCGCCCAAGCAGCGGCAGCAACGGCGGAACGGGCGCGGCAAGTCGCCGAGCCGTTGCCCCGGTCACCGGCGGTTATTCAAGAACGCCCGCCCTTGCCCTTTACTTTGAAGAAGTCGGAGCCGGTTGCACCATCGCTGCCAGTAGATCCGGGCTGGGAAGCGCCGGTGGCCTTGCCACCCCCGCCTGAACCGCAACCTGAGCCTCCGGTCTTCATCCCGCCGCCGCCCGAGCGACATCCCGAACCTCCGGCTTTCATTCCACCCCCCCCCGCGCCGCCTCCTGAACTTCCCGCTTTTACTCCGCCGTCTCCGGTTCGCCAGCCGGCAAGGAAAGCCTGGCGGCCCGCCGCGCTGAATCCACTGGAAAAGGCGCTGCAAACCCTGTCCGGCTGGCCGAAGCTGATCGCGCCGTTCCTGATGCAGAACATCGGCTGGTTTATTGGCGGTTTCTGTTTTGTGGCCGGAGCGCTGTTTTTGATCGCCAATACCAGCGGCTTCGTCAATGCGCTGGCGGTGTTTGGCAGTCTGGTCAGCGCCACCGCTTTTCTGCTGTGGGCCGGTTATCAATTCCGCCGTCAACGCCCGGAACTGGTGGTCGCCAGCAGCATGTTATTGACTTTGGCGATGCTGTTGGCTCCGCTCGATTTGGCGGTCGCGGTGCGGCTGATCAACGCCAGCGGCGGCGACGGACTGCTGCTGATCGTCAGTCTGCTGATCACGGCCGCGACTCTGGCGGCGTTTGTCATCGCGGCGGCGTTGAGCAGCGCCTTGCTGGATCGGGCGCTGCAAGACCGCTTTCCGACCGTATTGACCGCGCTGGCGGCGGTGCAACTGGCCGCGCCGCTAGCTGCGATTCTGCCGGACTGGCGGGTCTTGGCGGCGCTGGATCTGGCGCTGCTGGGGTTGCTCGCCTACAGCCTGCATACCTTCGTCCGCGAATGGTTGCGCCGGTTGTTCATCGATGAGCAGTTGACCACTTATTATGCGGCCGGGCTGCTGGTTTATGCGGCGACGGTGTCTTTCGTTCACCTGAACTGGATCTGGCCGCAGCCGTTGCCCGCCGGCTCCGCCGGGCCGTTGCTGATGGCGCTGTGCGGACTGCTGTTCATGGTCGACGCTGCGTTCAAGGACTGGGTCGATAAATATGCACTGTTGTCCCGGTTCAGTTTCGCGCTCTACGCATTGTCAGCGGTCGCGGTTGCCATGGCGGTGCAGAACACCCCGGCGACCTTGCTCACCCTGGCGCTCGGCGCAGCGCTGTATGGCTGGATCACCTGGCGCTATCAGACGTTGCCGCCGCTGTATCTGCTGTTAGGCTGCGTCGCCGGCTTGTATGGCTTCAGCATCCTCACCAGCCTGTCGCCCGTCTGGCACAGTCTCGCCAGTGCGCCCGGCTTGGCAGCGCTGCTGGCCCTGAGCCGCTGGGCCAGTTCCCGCTCCCGTGCTATCGCGCTGCAAGGGCTGGCGGTGTTCGGGCTGCTGTTGATCGGCTTGACCGGCTGGAGTCTGGTCTGGAGTGAACCGGGCTGGCTGGGTTTCATCACCGGCATGACCGCGGCGGGATTGGCGTATGTCGCTACCCGGCTGGCGCTGGCCTTGCCCAACGCCGAACCGCGCTGGAACTGGGCGGATGCTGGCGTGGCGTTGCTGGCGACGGTGGCCATCGCGTATCTGCCCGGTGGGCTGCCGTTGCGGTGGGAATTGCGGACGGGTTTTGGCTGGCTGATGCTGGCGACGTTATGGGCCGGACTGGGTTTGCATGATCGCCGCCCATCGCCGATCAGTCGCACGGTCTTTCTCGCTGCGGCATTAGGCAATATTGCGCTGGCTTTAACCCTGGCCGGAGTGAGTTTATGGCCAGACTGGCTGGGGCGGCTGGACCTGATCCTGTTGCTGCTGGTTGCCGACGGATTGTTGCTCTGGCTGAGTCTGGCTCTGCGCCAGCCACTGTTGTTTTATGCGGTGCTGGCGGTCGCTGCCGCTATCGGCGTCCTGATTAAACAGGGTTATTTCCCCGGTCCCGGCGCCGGCTGGATCGAGTTCGTGCTGACGTCTGGAGTGTGGGCGTTCCTGTGGCGGCTGGATTGGCGGTTGCGGATTCGGGAGGAATTGCAAGGAGGGGAAACTGCTTCCGATTTATATTCAATGATCCGCGCCCCGCTGGAACAGGCGATGGCGCTGCTGTGGGTGGTCGGACTCACGCATTTAAGCCTGCGCTTGCTGGAAGGGACGCCCTCGGCGCAATGGCCGCTGATCGCCGGATTGGCGGTGATCTCCGGAATTCTGCTGCTGGGCCGGTTTCACCTGTTCCACTGGTTCGCGTTGCCCGCACTGCTGGGGTTGGCCGGATTGCTGGTCGAACTCGATCGGTTCGGGTTGAGCGGGTCATGGCTGAGCGCCAGCGCGGTGCTGTACGGGCTGCTGGTCTGGCGAATCAGCGTGATCGCGCTGGCGAAACCGACCACCTGGCGATGGGCGGGATTGCTTGGGTTCACCGTACCCGGCGGTAGCGGTGGCGGCCGGCAAGTCGAAGACGGTTTGCACGGTTTTGCGCTCCTGCTGGCGGCCAGTGCGGTCGCCGCCAGTCCGGCGTTGGCCTTGCTCAACTGGCCGGGGCTGCACTTGTGGCCGGCGCTGGCCGCCAGTCTGCTGCTGTTCGGGATGACCGGCTGGCGCTATCAAACCGCCACTCACGCCTATGCGGCGTTAATCACCTTGACTCTCAGTATTTGGCTGATGCGGCCAGACGCGCTGTTTGGTCTCGGTCAGCCGGTCGTCAATGCGCTGCTCAGTCTGAGTATGGCGATCATGGCGATCCGGCTGGAAAACGGCTGGATCGCCCGACTGGCCTTTTTCCAGACGCCGTTGTACCGGTTGAGCAGCCTGCTGTATGCCCTGGCTTTGGCCGGAAGCGTACTGGCGGCGTTGGCCGGCGATCCGCGTTTGCCGCTGTTGCTGATCCTGTTGAGCATCGCCCTGTTCCCGGTAGGGCGACCGTGGCCGGGGGCCGCCGACTGGCGCGGAATCGGCCTGGCGCTATTGCTGGGGACGATCGCCTGGAGTGTCGCAGCGCAATCCGGAGCCCGTCTTCAGGATGTTGGCTGGATCGCGGTGATGTGGGGCTATGCACTGTGGTTGGCCGGCAATCTGCTGTTGCCGCGCTGGAACGCCCGCTGGCCGGAATGGGCAGTCGCGCCAGGAACCTGGCCGCTGTTTGGCTTGATCGGTGTCCTGCGCGGCGCCATCGCCGGTTTTGCCAGCGACGCCTGGTCGCTGACCATGGCCGTCGCCCTGGTTACTCCGTATCTGTTCCTGCTGCTGCGGAACACCGCCTGGGTCGGAATGGCCTGGCTGGCCGTCGCCGCTTTGACCGGCAGCGGCCTGCTTGCCGTCGGCGGGCCGGAATGGGAGCCACTCGCCGCAACGCTGGCCCTGCTCTGGCTGAATCTGCTGTGGCTGCTGATTCCGGTCTGGCGGCGCCAGGGACAGCGGTTGACTCTGCGGTTGCAATGGCGACAGAACGGGTTGGAGCCGCCGCTGTTCTGGATCCCGTTTGTGGCGCTGGCGCTGCTGCTGGCCTATGTGCTGAGTTTGGAAAGCATCGGGTGGTGGTGGTATGCCCTTGCGCCGCCCGGCCAATTTTGGCCGCTGGCCGGTGTGACGCTGCTGTTGACCCTCACCGCCGCCCATGCCTTCTGGTTGCGGCCTGCCGCTTTACCGGCGCACATCCTGCTGGCGGCGGGAACGGCAACGGCGGGCGCGGCGCTGCCGGCCTTGCATTGGCCGCCCGGCAGTTTCCCGCTCGCCATCGCGCTGTGGAATGGCGGCTTGCTGTTGATCTGGCGTTACGGGTCGCACCGGTTCGAGATTTGGCGGGAGACGCTTAACCTGTGGCTGAATCTGCTGCCGGTCGCGGCGCTGGCGCTGCTGTTCGCAACGCCCGGTTTCGACTGGGGTGGGGGCGCTCTGACGCTGATCGTGCTGGGCGCAGCAGCGCTGGCGCGGGGTATCTGGCAGGCCGATCAACTCTGGTTGAAGACGGGGCTGATCTTGCTGCTGACCAGCAGTTACGCGATCTGGCTGATCGGCGCCAATCTTTGGAGCGGTATCGCTCTGGCCCCGTGGTACGCCCTTCAGACCGGTTTACTGCTGGCCGCGGGTATTGCGCTCCGGGCGCGGATCAATGTCCGGCTGAACGCTCTGACCATGCTGGAACAGCGGGAGCGGTTGGCATGGCTTGATGACCTGGAGCAAGTCATCGCCGAGTTGACGCCGTGGCTGCTGCTGCTGACTCTGCTCTGGATCGGGGTGCACTGCGGCGCTTTGTTCATGGCGTTGACCGGGATGCGCTGGCCGATCTGGCATTTCGGCATTCCCGCCGATCCGCTGGCCTTGGGCGCGACGCTGCTGTTATTGACCGGCTGGGCAGGAATGCGGGCGTGGCGACGACCGGATGAACCACACTGGCTGTATGCCGCCGCCTTGCTGTTGGGATTGCTGGCGGTTTACCTCCGGCTGATTGCGCTCGGTCTGACGCCCTTTACGCCCTGGGATAGCGCGGCGTTACTCATCGCGGCCTTTGTCGCCTTTCTGCTGCATCAATTCACTGCGCTTCGACCATTTTACCGTCTGGCCTTACTGCTGCCAGTCCTGGCGATGATGACTGCGCCGTGGCGACTCGCCTCGCCGTGGACGGGCGGGACGCTCTTAACCTCCGCCGTGCTGTATTTGTCGCTGGCCGGAACGCTGCGAAACCCATTGCCGCTGTATCTCGGCGTATTGGCCTTGAATGGCGCAGTGTATTTATGGGCGCCGCTGTGGGCGCAGCATTACGGGCTGTGGCAGTTCTACATTATTCCGGCAGCGATTTCGGTGTTGGCGCTGGCGCATCTGCATCGGCGGGAATTGCGGCCAAAGGTGTTGAACGGAGTGCGGCTGGCGGCGCTAAGCGCGTTATACGCCGGGGTCGGGCTGGACGTGTTTTTGCGCCCGGAATTGTGGGTGTTTGTGCTGGCGCTGGCTTTGGCGCTGACGGGCGTGATTGCGGGAGTCGGCCTGCGGATTCGCGCTTTTCTCTATGCCGGCGTAGCGTTTCTGGTGCTGAACGTGCTGGGGCAATTGCTGCGGTTTTACCCGGAACAGGGTTTTAGCCGGGCCTTAATTCTGATTAGTCTGGGCGCGGTAATTACCGCAGGCATGGTCTTTTTTAATCTGAAACGGGAGGCGATTTTGCAGCGCATCCGGATCATGCGGGCCGATTTGGCCGAGTGGGAATAACCGGCATCATGCAACCATCAGTCTTCGCCTTTGTCCCTCTCCCGTAACCATCAGTCTTCGCCTTTGTCCCTCTCCCGTAACCGGGAAAGGGATTTTGATACTGATTTTCAGACGCTGAAACTTTCGCCGCAACCGCAACTTTCCTTGGCGTTGGGATTGCGGAAGCGGAACCCCTCGTTTAAGCCCTCCTTGCTGTAATCCACTTCCATCCCGTCCAGAATCGGCAGGTTCTGGGCGCTGACCACCACTTTCACCCCCAGCGAATCAAACACCTGATCATCGGGATCAATCCGGTCGGCCAGTTGCACGACATACATGTGACCGGAACAGCCGGTATTGCGAACGCCCAGCCGCAGGCCCTGCGCGCTCGCCTGTTTGGCGAGAAAAGCGCGGGCGCGGTCAGCGGCTTTTTCGGTCAAGGTGATCGACATGGTAATGAACTCCTCAGTCATGAGTTAGGAAAAAGTAACGGATAGGCGGGCGGTGTAATTCTGCACGGCGGTTTTCAGCGCCGTCTCGGCCAATACGGCGCAATACAGTTTTTCCGGCGGCGCGTCCAGCAGTTCGACCAGCGAGTGATGGCGGAATTGCGCGGCCTCGGTCAGATTTTTACCCTGGATCAGTTCCGTCAGCAGTGAACCGCACGCGATCAGCCAGCCGCAGCCGTAAGCCTTGAACCGGGCGGCGGCGATGCAGCCGTGCTCACCTACCTGCAAACTCAGGCGGAGTATCGCGCCACTGATCGGCTCATTGATCTCGGCGATGACCACGGATAGATCATGCGGATCGAGATCGCCGACATTGCGGGGCTGCTCAAAATGAGTTCGCGCCGCTGCGCTCAGTTCGCGCATGATCGCCGCTCAGGTCGCTGATCCAGCGTCCGGCGGCGGCTTGGCGGTCGCGGCGCTGGCCCAACCATTGGCGCTGGCGGCGGAATGTAATTCGCAGCCGCGCAATTCGCACAGTTGCAGTTCGCCCGGATCAATCCCGGCGTTGCGCAGGGCCTGGCATAACTGGCGGACGGTGCGATCCAGCGCTTGAAGATGATCGATCATCTGGTTAATGGCGTGGGCTTCGGGATCGGGCAGGTCGGGGGTGGCGCCGTAAGCGTCGAAGCCGAGTTTGCGGGCGATTTCGCGGCGGACATCGGTTTCACCACTGCCGGCTTCAACCACCCGCCCCGGCACCCCAACCACTGTCGCGTGCGCCGGCACTTCCTTGATCACCACCGAGTTCGAGCCGATCCGGGCCTGATCGCCGACCTTGAACGGGCCGAGGACTTTGGCCCCGGCCCCGATCACCACGTTATTGCCGAGGGTCGGATGGCGTTTGCCCGGATTCCAGCTGGTGCCGCCGAGCGTTACGCCTTGATACAGGGTGCAATCGTCGCCGATTTCCGCCGTTTCGCCGATGACGACACCCATCCCGTGATCGATGAAGAACCGCCGACCGATCTTTGCGCCCGGATGAATCTCGATTCCGGTCAACCAGCGGGTGAAGGTTGACAGGAACCGGGCCAGCCATTTCAGGCCCAGATTCCACAGTTTATGGTTGATCCGGTGGAAAAAGACGGCATGGATGCCGGGATAGGCGGTCAGCACTTCAAAGACGCTGCGCGCCGCCGGATCGCGGTCGAATACCGAAGTGATGTCTTCCCGCAGACGCTGCCAGAATCCCATAGCTCATCCCGGATGGTTGAGGGTGAAGATGCCGCGCACCACAGGGTGGCGGTATAAGAGGGAAGATTATAGCAAGCCTGGCGGTTAAAATTACCGTGTGGAAGATTTGAAAGCGCGTGGCAAATTTCGTTACCCCCTCATTAGCCAAGGAGGGGAAAATTCATTACTCAAGATCTGAGGGCTATATAG
>JAJHPN010000066.1 GCA_020890855.1 Candidatus Contendibacter sp.
GAACTGGGCGTCACCGTGCGCTTCGAGGGCGTGGGCGTCAACGAGATCGGCATAGTCGAGACGGTCGCGGCCGAGGGTTTGCAACTCCAGCCGGGGCAGACCATCGTCGCCGTCGATCCGCGCTACTTTCGCCCGACCGAAGTCGAAACCCTGCTGGGCGATCCGAGCAAGGCCCGGGAAAAGCTCGGCTGGACCCCGACGACCCGCTTTGCCGAACTGGTCAGGGAAATGGTCGAAGAAGACTTCAAGCTCGCCCAGCGCGACCGCCTGATCCAGCACGCCGGCTTCAAAGCCTTTAACCATCACGAGTGAATGCCGGCATGGACCCGCACGCCAAAATCTACGTCGCCGGCCATCGTGGCCTGGTCGGCTCCGCCCTGGTCCGCGCCCTGCGCGCTCAGGGTTATCAAAACCTGCTGCTGCGCCGCCACGCCGAACTTGATCTGCTCGATCAGGCCGCCACCGCCCGCTTCTTCGCTGCCGAACGCCCGGATTGCGTATTCCTCGCCGCCGCCAAGGTCGGCGGCATTCACGCCAACAACGTCTATCGCGGGCAATTCATTTACGAAAACCTGACGATACAAGTCAATGTCATCCACCAGGCCTGGCTGGCCGGTGTGAAACGGCTGATCTTCCTCGGCAGCTCCTGCATCTATCCCCAACTGGCTTCTCAGCCGATCCGGGAGGACGCGCTCCTGACCGGACCGCTGGAGCCGACCAATGCGCCCTACGCCATCGCCAAGATCGCCGGGGTGGAGCTGTGCGACGCCTACAACCGGCAATACGGAACCTTCTTCGTCCCGGTCATGCCGACCAATCTCTATGGACCCGGCGACAATTTCGACCTGCAAAACTCCCATGTCCTGCCGGCGCTGATCCGCAAATTCCACCTGGCGAAACGGGCGCAAGCCGGCGACTGGGCCGGCATCGCCCGTGACGAGCGCCGGTTTGGTCCCATTCCCGAAGCGCTCAAGCACACCTTGGGCCTCCCGCCGCACCCACCGGTCCCGCCCTGCGTCGTCCTTTGGGGAACGGGCGCACCCCGCCGCGAATTCCTGCATGTCGATGACATGGCCGCTGCCTGCCTTTACATCGGGCTGCATACCAACGCCACCACCCTGATCAATATCGGCATCGGCGCGGACCTCACCATTCGCGAGCTGGCCGAACAGATCGCCGGCATCGTCGGCTATACCGGCGCAATCGTGTTCGATCCGACGCAACCCGATGGCACGCCGCAGAAGTTGCTCGATGTCTCCCGCCTGACCGATCTGGGCTGGCGCGCGCGCATCGATTTGGCGACGGGACTCAAAGCCACCTATGACTGGTATGTCATGGAAGGGCAAAAACAGTGCTGAACGCAACGGCTTGGTGGATTCCCGCTGGCGCGGGTATGACGAAAAGTGAAAGCCCTGGTTTGCAGTCGAACTGGAAACAGCCTTCAGCCTTTTAGCATTGCGCCATAGCCTTCCTGATAACCAGGGTAGCGAAATGCGAAGCCGCTGGAGCGGAGCCGGGCATTCCGGCACCGTTTGCTGGCGCGCATCCGCGATGTTGAGTCGCGGCGGGTTTCAGCGCCGGGTTTCAGCGCTGGTTGCGTCGCCAGCGGCGGTTCCGGGACGCCCAGTTGCTTCGCCAGCCAGCACAGCACTTCATCCAGCGGCGCCGGATCATTATCGACGGCAAGATATAACCGTGCTGGATCGGGCAGATTCAGCAGATGTTCCAAGACCCGGGCGCAGTCGTCGCGGTGAATGCGATTGGTGTAGACCGGCGGGCCGGCGGGCCGGGTGGCGCTTCCCTCGCGAACGCTGTCAATCAACCGGGTGCGGCCGGGGCCATAAATGCCGCCAAATCGCACCGCTATCGCCGGCCACGGGCTATCCCATAGCAACTGCTCGCCCTGGCGGATGCAGCGCCCGCTGAACCCCGCCGCCTCAGCCGGCGAATCCTCATCGACCCATTCGCCCGAATGTTGTGCGTAAACTGAAGTGCTGGATGTGAACAGCACGCGCTGGGGTTGCTGACCAGTCTGTTCCAGCGTCTCGATCAGATTACGGACGCCAGCGACGTAAGCAGCCTGGTATTGCGCTTCGCTGAAACCGGCGGCGGACGCGCTATAAATGACAGAATCCAGTGCTGGCGGCAGCACGCGCAGCGTCGCCGGATCGGTCAAGTCAGCTGCAAGTGGCTGAATGTCCAGCGGTAAATGGGCTGGATGACGGTTCAATCCCCAAACCGTGTGTCCAGTGGCGGCTAGCCGTAGTCCGAGCGTAGTCCCGACATCGCCGCAGCCGGCGATCAAAATGCGCGACATGGTCAAATCCCTCGTGTGGAAAGGTGACAACAAGTAAATGAACCCAGCGGAATTTGCCCGGCGCGTCCTGAACTGGTTCGACGCTCACGGCCGTAAGCAGTTGCCTTGGCAGGGGAACCCGACGCCGTACCGGGTCTGGGTCTCCGAGATCATGTTGCAGCAGACCCAGGCGGCGACCGTGACACCCTATTATCAGCGATTTATGGCCCAGTTTCCCGATCTGCGGGCGCTGGCCGATGCTGAACTGGACACGGTGTTGCAGCTTTGGGCGGGGTTGGGGTATTACGCCCGCGCCCGCCATTTGCACCTGACAGCGCAAATTCTGCGTGACCGGCATGGCGGGGAAATGCCGTTGGATGGCGCGATCTTGCAGGCGTTGCCAGGAATTGGCCGTTCAACCGCCGGAGCAATTTTGGCGTTGTCCGCCGGGCGGCGGCGGCCCATTCTGGACGGCAACGTCAAGCGGGTCCTGGCGCGGTTTGCGGCGGTCGAAGGCTGGACGGGGCAGACGCGGGTTCAGTCGGCATTGTGGGCGCTGGCGGATCGCTATACCCCAGCGGAGCGGGTCGCTGATTACACCCAGGCGATGATGGATCTCGGCGCGTTGGTGTGTACGCCGCGCCGCCCGCAGTGCGCGGCCTGTCCACTGGTCGGGGAGTGCGCTGCCCATACCCAGGGTCGGGAACGAGATTTGCCGACGCCCAGACCGCGCCGGGCATTGCCGGTGAGGACCGTGCGGATGCTGTTGTTATATAACGCCGGAGGGGAAGTAGTGCTGGAGCGCCGGCCGCCAGCCGGAATCTGGGGCGGATTATGGAGCTTGCCGGAATGTCCGCTGGAAGTCGATGTGACCGACTGGTGTCGGGAGCGGCTGGGGCTGACGGTGCAAGTTGAACCGGCGTGGCGGACGTTCCGGCACACCTTCAGCCACTTTCATCTCGACCTGACGCCTACCCCGGCGCAGGTGGCCGCGCAAGACAGGGGAAGGATGGAAGGGGATCGGTTTGTCTGGTATAACAGCCGCCGCCTCGATGACCGAGGTATGGCCGCGCCGGTGCGACGATTGTTGGCGATGCTGGCCGATGAACAGGTAGACCTGAAGAGGAAGCAGCGATGGCTCGAATGGTGAAATGCGTCAAGCTCGGCGCTGACGCTGAAGGACTGGATCGGGCGCCGTATCCAGGCGATCTGGGTCAGCGAATTTTCGAAAATGTGTCCAAAGCCGCCTGGCAGCAATGGCTCCGGCAGCAAACTATGTTGATTAACGAGTATCGGCTGACGCCCTTTGAGCCAAAAGCCCGCCAGTTCCTGGAGGAGCAGATGACGCTGTTCTTTTTCGGGGAAGGTTCGGTTGCGCCGGAAGGTTACGTCCCGCCAAAGGAGTAAGCAGCTTGACGCTTACCTCACAAGTTGTTTAAATACGCGCTTCTTTGCGGCCAGGTAGCTCAGTTGGTAGAGCAGCGGACTGAAAATCCGCGTGTCGATGGTTCGATTCCGTCCCTGGCCACCAAATTTAATGACCTGCGCTGTTGCTTCACGCTCACCACACCTCGCTTGGATCGGATGTACGCTGCCAACGGCGTACCCGGTCGGCGCATTCGGCCAAATTTATCCAGCGCCGAGTGCGCGTAATGCGGCGCCCCTGCTGGCGTTTGCCAACCTCCCGCTGTTCCTGTCGTCGAGTTGTCTGTCTGTGGCCCGATCCGTTGATTGGGCAAAGACACGATGCCTGGTTTATTAATAATAGCCAGTAGAACGACAACGCGCGGTTCCTTACCGGGACTCTACCCCCGCGAGGCAAATATCTTGTACTCCATGCTGTATCCGCGTTTGACCCGACTGGCTAACGCCAACCCGCACTTCCTGTTCAATGGGCGTCTGCTTGGTCTGGAAAGAGAAGCCTTGCGGGTTGCGCCGGACGGCTATATTTCGCAAATTCCGCATCCTGCGGCATTGGGTTCGGCGCTGACGCATCCGTATATCACGACCGACTACTCCGAGGCGCTGCTGGAGTTTATTACTCCACCGCTGCCGACTCCTGACGCAACACTGCAATTTCTCGATGAGATTCACCGCGCAGCTTATCGCCAGATTGGCGATGAACTGCTGTGGTCGGCCAGTATGCCATGCATTCTTGCGGGTGAATCCAGTATTCCGATTGCCCAATATGGCCGCTCCAATCTGGGTTTGATGAAGCATATTTATCGGCGCGGGCTGGCTTGGCGCTATGGGCGAATCATGCAGGTGATCGCCGGCATCCACTTCAACTTCTCGTTGCCAGACCCATTCTGGGCGTTATTCCAGGAACAGGAAGGCGACCGGCGCTCATTGCAGGATTTTCGTTCCGAAGCCTATTTTGGACTGATTCGTAATTTGCAACGGTTCGGCTGGCTGATTCTGTACTTGTTCGGAGCTTCGCCAGCGGTGTGCAAATCATTCCTGGATGGTAAATCCACAACCCTGCCGGAATTTGACGACCACACCTGTTACGGACCTTATGCGACTTCACTGCGGATGAGTAATGTGGGCTACACCAACCGCACCGAGAAGGAAAGCGGCGTCAATGTCTGCTACAACTCGCTATCGGAATACATCGCCAGTCTGACGCAAGCCACGCTGACGCCGTGGCCGCCTTATGAAAAAATTGGGGTCAAGGTCAATGGCGAATACCGGCAGCTTAACGCCAACATTCTGCAAATCGGGAATGAATATTACGCCTCAATGCGGCCCAAGCAACCACCTATCGGCAACGAGAAACCGACGCTGGCGCTGAAACGGCGTGGCGTGCAGTATGTGGAATTACGTTCGGTGGACATTAATCCGCTGGAGCCGTTGGGAGTCAATGCGCCGCAGTTGCGGTTTCTGGAAATTTTTCTACTGTTCTGCCTGCTGAATGAGTCGCCGCCACTGGATGCTGAAGAGCGGCGCCTGATTGACGACAATCAAATGGCGGTCGCTCTTAACGGCCGCGATCCGGCTCTTATTCTGCAACATCGCCGCGATCCGCCATTACGGCTACGAGTCTGGGCGGAGAAAATTCTGGATCAGTTGGCTCCAATCAGCGAGTTGTTGGATAGCGGCGAAACTGAGCCTGTTTATGCAGCAGCGCTGGCGGAACAGGTCGCGGCGCTGGCCGATCCGGATCGCACTCCATCGGCCCGGATGCTGGCGGAAATGCGAACCAGCGGTGAAAATTTTTTCCGCTGCACCCAGCGCTTATCGGAACAGCATCGCCACTACTTTAAAGCGCAACCGCTGGTGGAAGATCGTGCGCTGTTTTTTACCGAAGCAGCACAACGCTCGTTGCGGGAACAGCAGGCGATTGAGGCGGCGGACGTGATTTCGTTTGACGAATTTTTACGACAGTACTTCGCCCAGGCTTGATCAATTTCGCAGCCATTCATCCAGAAACCCCTCACACCATTGATCCAGCGCCAGATCGTGGCGGACGTGAAGATCGCGCTGTTTGGCGGCGGATTGAGCGCCGGGCGCGGTCAGGTCATGGGCTCCCTCCGTCAGCCATGTTTCCAGGATTTTCTGCTGCACCTCCGGGTGAAACTGCACGCCAAATGCGTTGGCGCCGTAGCGATACGCCTGATGCGGAAATCGGTCGCCGGTCGCCAGCAGTTCCGCGCCGTGAGGCAAATCAAAACCCTCGCGATGCCAGTGATAGACGTGTAGCAGCGCGTTGGCGTTAAACACGGTTTGTCCTGCAACCGGCTGGATCGGGAAATAACCGATTTCCGCTAATCCCGCCGGGTGTGGTTTGATCGTTGCGCCCAGCGCCCGCGCCAGCAGTTGCGCTCCCAGACAAATCCCCAGAAAAGGCCGCCCTGAATCCAGCGCGGTGGGAATCCAGTCCAATTGCGCCCGGATGCCTGGTAGTTTGCCGTCATCGTTGGCGCTCATCGGTCCGCCAAACACAATCGCCCCGGCGTAACCATCCATCCCTGCCGGCAACGACTCGCCCCTTTGGGGATAACGGAACTCCAGTTGATAACCCCGTTCTCGCAGTTGCCGGGCGCACCGCCCAGCACTGGCGTCCTCGGTCTGCATGACCAGCAATAAACGTGGCGCTTTACTCATGGGTTAATCCTCCGTTGCCGCTGATCAGGTAGTTTTTTCCGTCATAGCCGCCAAAGGCGGGTATCTGAGCAGATGGGGCTAAAGGGCGAGGGAGGCGGGATTATCCCTGCCGATAATCCTTGAGCGTTTCCGCGATGAGGAACGCCAGTTCCAGGCTTTGCGAGGCGTTCAGGCGCGGATCGCACTGGGTGTGGTAGCGGTCGGCCAGACCCTGTTCGGTAATCGCTTGCGCCCCGCCCAAACATTCCGTCACATCCTGCCCGGTCAGTTCAAAGTGCATGCCGCCCGGAATGCTGCCTTCAGCGCGATGAATGGCGAAAAAGCGTTGCAGCTCGGCAAGAATGCGGACGAACGACCGGGTTTTGTAGCCAGCGTCGGTTTCCTGGGTATTGCCGTGCATCGGATCGCAGCACCAGACCACTGCCCGGCCTTCCCGCTGCGTGGCCCGAATCAGCGGCGGCAGCGCGGCTTCAATCTGCTCTGCGCCCATCCGGCTAATCAGGGTCAACCGGCCCGGCTGATTGGCCGGGTTGAGCGCGTCCAGCAACCGCAGCAAGGCGCCAGGATCAACCGTCGGCCCCACTTTGAG
Source organism: Candidatus Contendibacter sp. (assembly GCA_020890855.1). Lineage (GTDB taxonomy): Bacteria > Pseudomonadota > Gammaproteobacteria > Competibacterales > Competibacteraceae > RXIV01. The sequence continues at coordinate 6,993 of JAJHPN010000066.1, forward strand.
GCCGATGGGATTGGCGATGCCGCGCATGAACTCAACATGCGCGCCGTTCAGTTGCCGGGTGCGCTCCCCGATCCACAGGAAATGCGCCGAACCGTCATACCACTCGCCGGTGTGTGGGTCGAGCCGAGTTAATGCCTGTTCGTAACCCAGCAGCAGCGCCTCGTGCGCGGTGTAGAAACTGACCTGCCGCACTTGCGGATCGGTCGCTGCGTCCAGTCCGCAGGCCCGCATGAACGCCAGCGTTTCGCTGATGCGGTCCGCCAAATCCTGATAGCGGGCGCCCTGGGGGCTGGTGCGCAGGAAGGCGAGATTCCACTGCTGAACCCGGTGCAGATCGGCAAAGCCGCCTTGCGCCAGCGCCCGCAACAGATTCAAGGTCGCTGCCGATTGGGCGTAAGCCCGCAACTGCCGACGCGGGTCGGGTTGCCGCGCCGCCGGGCTAAAGTCGAGATCGTTGACGATGTCGCCCCGGTAACTGGGCAAGGTCACGCCCTGGCGGGTTTCTGTCGCGGCGCTGCGTGGCTTGGCGAACTGGCCGGCCAGCCGCCCGACTTTGACCACCGGGCACGCCGCAGCGAAGGTCAGCGTCACCGCCATTTGCAGCAAGACCCGAAAGGTGTCGGTAATGGCTGGTTCGCTGTGATCGGCGAAGCTTTCCGCACAATCGCCGCCTTGCAGCAGAAACGCCCGCCCGGCCGCGACTTCGGCCAGTTGCTGGCGGAGGGTCTGGATTTCGCCGGCGAACACCAGGGGTAGCGAATGGGCCAGCCGTTCCTCAACCGCGGCCAGCGCCCCCGCATCGGGATAATCCGGCAATTGCGCCGCTGGCCGGCGCCGCCAACTGGCGGGCGTCCATGACGCCTGGAAACTCGGGGTGCTGCTGAGCATCTTGAATCTCTCCGGTTTAGCCGATCGCCCGCCGGCGACTGACGAAAGCGTGCAAGGCCGCTACAGCTTCTGGTGAATGCAACAATTCGATGAAATGCCGGCTTTCCACGGCGATGGTCTGACGCACCGCCTCGGTTTCGGTCCGTTTCAGCAGCGCTTTGGTCCGTTGCACCGCCGCCGCCGGCAATCCGGTCAGCCGCCTTGCCTTAGCCAGCGCCAGTTCCAGCGTCATCTCCGCATCGCCGCCAAGACCGTTAATCAGCCCCCATTCCAGCGCCTGTTCGGCGCTGAAGGGTTCGCCCAGCATCAGTAGTTCGGCTGCCCGGGGATAGCCGATCAACCGGGGCAGCAGCAGACTGGATCCCGCTTCCGGACAGAGGCCAAGGTTGACGAACGGCAATTGCAAGGTTGCGCCGGCGCAGGCATAAACCAGATCGCAATGCAGCAGCAAGGTCACGCCGATCCCGACCGCGACGCCGTTCACCGCCGCGATCAGCGGTTTTTCAAACTGACGTAAGGCCGCCAGGAACCGGAATACCGGACTCTCCTCGCCGGACGGTGGATTGGCCAGAAAGTCGGCAATATCGTTACCGCTGGTGAAGCTGTCGCCACTGCCGGTCACTACTACGGCGCGAATTGCCGGGCTCTGCGTCGCCCTCTCCAGCGCGGCGGTCAGCGCGGCATACATCGCCACGGTCAGAGCGTTCTTGCGGTCAGGACGGTGGATGCGAACCAGTAGCGTCCCGTCTTCGGTTAGAATTTCCTGCATACTCGTTTTTGTCATCATCTGTTCTCCTGTCTTCAAAGGTAGCGCCATGCCGATCGCCACCAGCGCCTTATTGACCGACCTGTACCAGTTCACCATGCTCCAGGCTTACCATGCGGAAGGCATGAATGAACCAGCTGTTTTCGAGTTGTTCAGCCGCCGGTTGCCCCCGGAGCGGGGTTTTCTGCTGGCCGCTGGTCTGGAGCAGGCGCTCGATTTTCTGGAGAACCTGCGATTTACCGCCGCCGAGCTGGACTGGCTGACGGATTGTGGGCGGTTCAGCCCGGAATTTGTGGCCGCATTTGAGCATTTCCACTTTACCGGTAGGGTGGACGCCCTGCCAGAAGGAACGGCATTTTTCGCCAATGAACCGGTATTGCGGGTGATTGCCCCTTTGTCACAAGCGCAACTGGTCGAAAGCCGGCTGATCAACCTGATCCACTTTCAGACCCTGATCGCTTCCAAGGCCGCCCGCTGTGTCCTGGCGGCGCCCAATACATTGCTGGTCGATTTCGGAATGCGCCGCGCTCATGGGGCTGAGGCGGCGCTGCTGGCGGCTCGAGCCAATTATCTGGCCGGATTCGCTGGCTCCGCCACCGTGCTGGCCGGAATGCAGTTCGGCATTCCGCTGTTTGGCACGATGGCCCATTCGCTGATTCAGGCGCACGACCGCGAAGAAGAGGCGTTTGAGCGCTTCGCCGCCGCCCAGCCCGGCAACGTGACCCTGCTCATTGATACGTATGACACCGAAGCAGCCGCCCGCAAATTGGTGAATCTCGCGCCGCGCCTGCAACAGCGCGGCATCGTGATTAAAGGGGTGCGGATTGACAGCGGCGATCTGGCCGAACACGCCCGGCAAGTGCGACGGATTCTCGATGAGGGCGGCTTGTCGGACGTCACGATTCTTGGCAGCGGCGATCTGGACGAACACCGGATCGCTGAGTTGTTGGCGCTGGGCGCGCCGTTTAACGGTTTTGGCATCGGCACCCGGCTGGATGCGTCCACTGACGTCCCGACCCTGGACATGGTGTACAAGCTCCAAGAATATGCCGGTCGGCCCCGTCGCAAGCGGTCCGAAGGCAAGGCGACCTGGCCGGGTCGCAAGCAGGTGTACCGGCGCATCGCCGAAGACGGGACTTTTATCAGCGACTGCCTCGGTCTGGCAGACCAGCCGCAGCCCGGCGAACCGCTGTTGCAACCGGTCATGCGCGATGGCAAAAGATTGGCGCCGCCGGAGTCATTAGCCGAAATCCGCGCGCGGGTCCAACAGCAACTGGCGGCGCTGCCGCCCGCCTTGCGGGCTAATCAAACCGAACCGTATCCGGTGGAGATCGCCCCCGGCTTGCAGGAACTGGCCGCGCAACTGGATCGGGAAACGCACTGAATCCGCTAGCCGGTCAACCGCACTGTCGCTGAGCCGCTGAAGGCGTCATACCCGCGGCGAAAGCGGGTATCCAATTGCAGCGGCTGACCGGATTGACGCTGAGGCAGGAATGACGGAACGCGCAAGTTCTAGTCAAGATACATCCCCATTTCTGGAGTTTTCAACCTTATGCCCACCACGCATCTTCACCCGCTGCTGTCCTCCCAACCCTTGGCCCGCAAGGGCAAAATCGTCACCGCTGAGGAGGCCGTGCGGCTGATCCGTGACGGCGACACCATCGTGACCGGCGGCTTTGTCGGCATCGGTTTTGCCGAATATCTGGCGATCGCACTGGAAAACCGCTTTCTGGAAACCGGCCAACCGCGTCGGTTGACCCTGGTCTATGCTGCGGGTCAGGGCGATGGCAAGGATCGGGGTTTGAACCATTTCGGCCATGAAAAACTGATCAGGCGGGTGATCGGCGGGCATTGGGGATTGGTGCCAAAACTCGGCCAGTTGGCGATTGCCGGCAGAATCGAAGCCTACAACCTGCCGCAGGGCGTGATTTCCCACCTGTTCCGCGACATCGCCGCCCATAAACCTGGTTCGTTGAGTACGGTCGGGCTGGGCACCTTCGTCGATCCGCGCTTTGGCGGCGGCAAGATGAACGCCATAACCACCGAGAATCTGGTGGAGCTAATGCCGATAGCCGGCAAGGAATACCTGTTTTACAAAGCGTTTCCGATCAATGTGGCGCTGATTCGGGGCACCACTGCTGATCCCGATGGCAATATCTCGATGGAGCGTGAGGCGCTGACCCTGGAAGTGCTGGCGATTGCGACTGCGGTTCACAATTCCGGCGGGGTGGTGATCGTGCAGGTCGAGCGGCTGGCTGAACGCGGCAGCCTGCACCCGCGCAATGTCAAGATTCCCGGCGTACTGGTGGATTGCATTGTGGAGGCCCCGCCGGAATATCATTGGCAAACTTTCGCTCAGCCCTACAACCCGGCGTTCAGCGGTGAAATCCGGGTGCCGATGCAGTCCATTCCGCTGATGCCGATGAGCGAACGTAAATTGATCGCCCGCCGCGCCGCCTTTGAAATCCGGCCCAACAGCGTGGTCAACCTCGGCATTGGCATGCCGGAGGGAATCGCCAACATCGCCAATGAAGAGAAAACCATTGAGTTGATGACCCTGACCGCCGAACCGGGGGTGCTGGGCGGCATTCCAGCGGGAGGACTCAATTTCGGCGCGGCCAGCAACACCCAGGCGATCATCGATCAGCCGTCGCAATTCGATTTTTACGATGGCGGCGGGTTGGACATCGCCTTTCTCGGCATGGCGCAAGCCGATCAACAAGGCAATGTCAACGTCAGCAAGTTTGGCAGCAAGCTGGCCGGGGCTGGCGGTTTCATCAACATCAGCCAGAACGCCAAGCGGGTCGTTTTTGTCGGCACCTTTCTAGCTGGCGGCGAAGTGGCGGTTGAGAATGGCCAGTTGCGGATCGTTAAGCCGGGCCAGGGTCGCAAGTTCATCGCTGAAGT
>JAJHPN010000090.1 GCA_020890855.1 Candidatus Contendibacter sp.
CCTCCCTCCCGTCGAACCCCCTTTCCCGACAGCGACTGAAGGCCAACCTCCCGAACCGACATCCAGCCCGCGTACGGCTAAGCAAGCTTGGGCGGCGATCAAGGACAGCAACGATCCAGCCGAGATGGAGCAGTTCCTGGCCACCTATCCCAAGAGCCAGCAAGCCGCCGCCGCCAAGACCCGGCTCAAGCAGTTGCAAAAGCAGCAACCACCGGTTGCCGGTCAGGCGCAACTGATCGTCCGGGCTGATGTCGAAGATGCCGAGATCGCCATCAATGGCCGCAAGGTCGGCTCCGTACCGATGCAGATCGAGATCAAGCCAGGTTCCTACCGGGTGCGGGTCAGCCGGGAAGGCTACGCCGATTGGAACAGCAAGGTTGACTTGGCCGCTGGCGATGAAAAAACGCTGACGGTGGCGCTCGCCAAAAAATTGGAAGTAGCCGCCGCTAAACCAGCGACTCCGCCGCCAGAACCGGGATCAGAACCGGAGCCGTCCAGACCCCGCGCCCAGGAACCGGAAGCGCCCAAACCCCGCGTCCCGGAAACGCAGACAGCCTCCCGTTCCGGACAATCGCCCAACTGTCTGCGCGGGAACTGCGAAAATGGCGAAGGAACCTATCGCTATTCGGATGGCAGCGAATATTCAGGCGAATTCCGTAACGCCAAGATGCACGGCGAGGGAACCTACACCTATGCCGGGCGGGGCGAAAAATATGTCGGCGACTGGCGCAATGGCGTTATCAACGGCCAGGGGACTTACTACTATCGCAGCGGCAACCGTTACCAGGGCGAGTGGCGTAACGGTAAAAAGAGTGGTCAAGGAACGTATACCTATGCCAACGGCGATAAATATGTTGGCGATTTTGAGAACGATCAGCCCAATGGACAGGGAACTTACCACTACAGCACTGGCGACCGTTATGTGGGCGAATGGCGCAATGGCCGGAAAAATGGACAGGGCATTCTGTACGAGAACGGCCAGAAGATCGTTGGCGAGTGGCGCGATGATCAAAAAGTGCGGGTTCAGCTTGAACAGTGAGCGGGGGCAAACGAAGGCGGAGCGCTCGGGCGCAACCGTGGTCTCCGCCTTAACGGCCATCCGTGGCGCTTTATCCTGTCGGCCTGCTGAATCCTTGGCCTGCTGTCCCTGAAACTTGTCGTTATCAAGCGCTACCGCGTCAAGAAGCGGTGGCTTGGCGCGGCCGCAATGGTTGTGGCATTTTCAGCCAGCGGCACAGTGCAAAATCCGCGTTGTTCTCTTCCAGGCACCGGACCGAATGTAATTGTGTGCCTCTGATCGGCGCATCGCCGCCATAGCCGCCGCAATAACTGCCGCCACTTGCGCTCACGCATGAAGCCGCGCCGCGATACGGACAACTGTACTTGTCAGCCGGCGTTAACCCCTCATTGCCATAACGCTTGGCTTTCACCGACCGGGTAATTTCATTTTTCATTGTAAAATCCTCGCTTTGGTGGTTAGCGGCATTGCCGCCCTCCTCCCTGCGTGTAGGCTTGGCTCACGCATTTCTTGATTTTTTATAGGATGTTATAGTTCTAATCCCCACTCCTGACACGGCTATATTAAAGTCTGGCCTTGTGGAGTAAATAAGGGATTTGGCGAACGGCATCATGGTTTTTCCCATCCCGTCAAGCTGAAGGAGCGGATGACTCCGACACCATGCCCTATCGCTGTTGACCAGACTTGCGAACCCTGAACATGTCATCGTCAAAGACGCGTCGCGTCACCCTGTCAGGTTTATTGATCGCCGCTGGCGTCCTCGCCGTTTTCGCCACGCTGACCGGCTTCGCCGCCCGATTTTGGTGGCCTTTTGAGCTGGCCTCCCACTTCCGGGTCCAGTACACGCTGGCGCTGGGTTTTGGGACCTTGGCGCTGTTGGCCTGGCGGCGCTATCGCTGGGCGGTGGTTTTTGCCGTCTTTACTCTGCTCAACGCTGCGACCCTCGCGCCCCGGCTCCTGACCGAGGTCAAGGCCGGAGTTAATACCGACCATCCGGCCTTCCGGGCGTTGCTCGCCAATGTCCATTCCAACAACCGCGATCACGACCGCATCCGCCGCATGCTCGTCGAAGTCAACCCCGATTTCATCGTGTTATTGGAAGTAACCCCCTGGCTGATCGCGCAATTGACCGATCTGGCGAACCGCTATCCGTATCGGATCGCCGAACCTCGCGAGGATAATTTTGGCATGGCCGTGTACAGCCGGCTGCCGTTGCTCAATGCGGTGGTGATTCAGATCGGCCCGGCAGGATTGCCCTTGATCAGGGCCGATCTGGAAAGCGGCGGACACCGTTTCACGCTGTTCGGCGCCCATCCGCCACCACCCATCGGGGCTAACATGGCTCAGGATCGCAACGATCAACTGACCGATCTCGCCCGGTTGGTCCAGGAGGCCCGGCAACCCACGCTGCTGCTGGGCGATCTCAACCTGTCGCCCTGGTCGCCCTATTTCACGCAACTGCTGGCCGACGCCGGTTTGGAGGACAGCGCGGCCGGACGCGGGATTCAGGCAAGTTGGCCTGCGCTCTGGCTGCCGTTGCGGATACCGATTGACCATGCGCTGTATTCAGCCGGCATCCAGATTCGTCACCGAGAACTCGGACCGGCTATTGGCTCCGATCACTATCCGGTGATTGTCGATTTCCAGGTCTCCGGCCCATAATTTGCGGCATTGACCGTTATTTTTCCGACCGGAGGCTATCGTCATGTCGCTTATCCCGCCCGTAAACTTGGATGCCAATAGCGAAACCGACCCAGTCTCCGATCGTTCCCGACGCACATTCCTTGCCGGACTGGGCATCCTGCTGGGGAGCGGATTGGTTGCAGCGC
>JAJHPN010000103.1 GCA_020890855.1 Candidatus Contendibacter sp.
AAATTCGGCATCATTTACGCGGGCGCCCAGAAGAACATCGGTCCGGCCGGTTTAACCATCGTCATCGTTCGGGAGGATTTGCTCGGCCAGCCCATCGCCGGGACGCCGACCATGCTTGATTACGCGGTGCAGGCCAAGGAAGGATCGATGTACAACACCCCGCCGACCTATGCCTGGTATATCGCCGGCCTGGTGTTTCAATGGATGAAGGCGCAAGGCGGCTTGACCGCGATCGGCGAGCGCAACCGGACCAAGGCCGAATTGTTGTACAAAGCCATCGATGAATCCGGTTTCTACAAAAATCCGGTCGATCCCGCCTACCGCTCGTGGATGAACGTGCCGTTCACCCTGCCCGACGCGGCGCTGGATAAGCCGTTTTTGGCTGAAGCCAAGAGCGCCGGACTGCTGACCCTGGCCGGTCATCGCTCGGTCGGCGGGATGCGGGCCAGCATTTACAACGCCGTGCCGCTGGAGGGCGTTCAGGCGCTGATCAATTTCATGGCCGATTTCCAGAAGCGGCGCGGCTAAACCCTTTTTTTCATCAACCCGCCCCGGAGGTTTACCGTCCGGGGCCTTGTTTTTTCAGGTAGCGACCCGTCATGTACAAGATTCTCACCCTGAACAGCATCAGCGTTTCCGGTCTGGAACGCCTTCCCCGCGACCGTTATGAGATCGCCTCCGAAATCCAGAATCCCGACGCTGTGCTGCTGCGCTCCTACGCCATGCACGACTGGCCGGTTCCCGCCAGCCTGAAGGCGATTGGCCGGGCGGGCGCGGGCGTCAACAACATTCCCGTGCCGCAGATGACCGACAAGGGCATTTGCGTCTTCAACGCCCCCGGCGCGAATGCCAACGCGGTCAAGGAACTGGTGATTGCCGGGATGCTGCTGGCCGCCCGCAACATCTGCCCGGCCTGGGATTACACCCGCCAGTTGCAGGGAAGCAACGCCGAGTTATCCAAGCAGGTCGAATCCGGTAAGAAGCAGTTTGTCGGGATTGAACTGCCTAACCGCACCCTGGGCGTGATTGGCCTGGGCGCGATTGGCGTCAAGGTCGCCAACGCCGCTCGCGCCCTGGGGATGCGGGTGATCGGTTACGACCCGCATATCACGGTCAGCAACGCCTGGCAGTTATCCTCGCAGGTCGAGCAGGTGTTGAGCGTCAACGAGATGGCGGCGCAGGCCGACTTCATTACCCTGCACGTCCCGCTGAATGACGCGACTCGCCAGTTGATCAACGCCCAGTTTTTGCAGAACAGCCAGCCCGGTCTGACCCTGCTCAACTTCTCCCGTGAGGGGGTGGTGGACGAAGACGCACTGTTCGCCGCATTGCAGGCGGGCAAGCTGCGGGCCTACGTCTGCGACTTCCCGACCAGCCGGCTCAAGGATCAACCCCGGGTGATCATGCTGCCGCATCTGGGCGCATCCACCGCCGAGGCGGAGGACAATTGCGCGATCATGGTGGCCGATCAGGTGCGCGATTATCTGGAAAACGGCATCGTTCACAACTCGGTCAATTTCCCGGAAGTGGTGATGCCGCGCAACGGCGGGCCGCGTCTGGCGATTGTCAACGCCAATGTGCCGCATATGATCGAGCGGATATCCAAGGCGATTTCCACCGCCGGCATCAACATCGTCGACATGATCAACAAGTCGCGGGGCGAGATCGCCTGCACGCTGGTCGATACCGCTGCGCCGGTGTCCGCCGCAGTGGTGGCGCAGATCGCCGAGGTGCAGGGCGTGTTGAACGTGCGGGCGCTGTAGTTCCGCCACCTGACCTTTGCTGACGGGAGCTGCCCATGCCTGAATTGCGCTGTTTGAACCTGACCCTGACCGGCGCCATCGCCCGGATCGAACTCAACCGCCCGACCAAGGCCAATGCCCTGAATGGGGCTTTGTGGCGGGAAATTGGCGAAGCCTGCCGCTGGGTGGACGAAACGCCGGCAGCGCGCGTCGCGATCCTGAGCGGCGCGGGTCGCCATTTCTGCGCCGGGATTGATTTTGAGCTGATGAATGAGCTGCTGGCCGAGGTCAAGGCGTTGAGTCCCGGTCAGCGCGAAGAGCATTTGCGGCGGATTATTCTCGGTTTGCAAGCCGCATTGACTGCTCTGGAAACCTGCCGGAAACCAGTGCTGGCGGTAATTCAGGGCTTGTGCATCGGTGGCGGGCTGGATTTGATCGCGGCCTGTGACTTGCGCTACGCCAGCGCCGATGCGGCGTTTTCGCTCAAGGAAGTGGACCTGGCCATCGTCGCCGATGTCGGCAGCTTGCAGCGGTTGCCGCACCTGATCGGCGAGGGCCAGGTGCGGGAACTGGCTTTTACCGCCCGGCAGTTCGACGCCACCGAAGCTCAGGCGATGGGGCTGATCAATCGGGTGTACCCCGATAGCGATGCCTTGTGGGATGGGGTGCAAGCGATTGCCGCCACGATTGCCGCCAAATCGCCCCTCGCGGTGCGGGGGATCAAGCAGGCGCTCAACTATGGCCGCGATCACCGGGTCGCTGATGGACTGGAGCAAGTCGCCACCTGGAATGCCGCGATGCTGCTGTCTGCCGACACCCAAGAAGCGATTACCGCGGCGATGCAGAAGCGCCCAGCTCAGTTTGCCGATTGAACGGCCGTCTCAGGTGACGCCAAGGAAACCCGCCATGCTGACCATCGCCACCTTCAATCTTTGTAATCTGGATGCGGCGGCGTCACGGGAGCGCGTGGCGCGACTGGGCGCGATCATCGCCAATGATCTGGGGGCGCCCGACATTGTGGCTTTGCAGGAGGTGGTGGCGATCAGTCGGTCCGTGAATGGCCCGGTTCCGGCGGATGC
>JAJHPN010000108.1 GCA_020890855.1 Candidatus Contendibacter sp.
TTGCCGCCGGTGTTGTTTGCCCTGTTTTTGAGCTGGGTCTGGCGGCTGAGCGGGCAGGAAGAGCTGGTCTGTGGCTATCCCTACGCCGGGCGGGACATTCCCGGCAGTGAAGAGATTTACGGGATGTTCGTCACCATGGGCTTTCTGCGCCAGACGGTGCAGCCCCGGCATTCTTTCCGCGAGCTGGCGCTGGCGGTGCATCGCCAGATGCTTGATGACAAGGAACATCTGCTGGCCACGCCTTACGACGCGGAAATCGCCGGGCTGGATGCGCTGAATGTGATCTTCAGTTTGCAAAGCGGGATTGGTCTGGAAGGCGGATTCGGCGGGGCGACCTATCAGGCGGATGAACTGCCCTCGCTGACCTCGAAAGCCGATCTGACCGGCATCTTCTACCAGAGCGGCGATGGCGCGATTGAAGGGCGGATTGAATTTGACGGCTCGCTGTTCCGGACCGAAACCGTGGCCCGCTTTCTGGAGGTGTTCACCACCCTGGTGAGCGCCGCCGCTCGCCGGCCGGAAGCGCGGATCGGTGAATTAACCTATCAGTCCGACGCCGATTTGACCCACTTTCTCGATTTGGCCTGTGGCCCGCGCCTTGAGACGCCCGATACCAGCATGGCCGCCCAGTTCGCCGCGATGGCGCAAGCCCGCCCGAATCATCCCGCGCTGATTTTTGAATCCCGTCAGACCAGCTACCGCGAACTAGCGGAGTGGAGCGACCGGATTGCCGCTGGACTGGCCCACCAGATCGCGCCTGGTTCCCGGATTGGCCTGAGTCTGCAAAAGAGCGATGGGCTGGTGGCGACGGTGCTGGCGATCCTCAAGCTCGGCTGCGCCTATGTCCCGCTCGACCCCAGCTATCCGCCGGAGCGGTTGCGGTTCTTTGTGGAAAACAGCGCGGTTCGCTACGTCGCCGCCGATGCGATCAGTCGGGAGGCGCTGTCGGCCATCGGGCTGGCGCATCTGGACTTCATTGATCCGCTGGCGGTCGCCACTGAACCGACTGCGCCATTGCCGCCGGTGGCCCCGGAGGCGCTGGCGTACATCATTCACACCTCCGGTTCCACCGGCCAGCCCAAGGGCGTGATGATCGAACAGCGCACCGTGGTGCGCTTGGCGCTGGCCAGCGCTCCGGCTCTGGATTTTGGCGAAGACGGTATTGGTTCACTGATCGCGTCAATGAACTTTGACGCCAGTGTGCTGGAACTGGCTTTAACCCTGCTGACCGGACGAACCCTGGTGATTATCCCGGAAGCAGCCCGCAAGGACCCGGCGGCGCTGCATCGGACCCTGGGCGAACAGGGCGTGACGCATGCGGTGCTGTCCCCGGTGGTGTTGCAGAACCTGCCTCGGGAACCGCTGCCGGCGTTGCGGATGATCGCCTTTGGCGGCGATGTCATCGACGAACCGACCGCCGACTGGTGGTCGCGCCAAACCCGGCTGTTCAGCCTGTATGGCCCGACCGAAACCACGGTGATGGCCTCGCTCGGGCAAATCCTGCCCGGCGCCAATCCCCGCATTATCGGCAAGCCGCTGGCGGGTTACCGGCTCTATCTGCTCAACCGTTATCGCCAGCCCGTTCCTCAGGGAACAGTCGGGGAAATCTGCATTGGCGGCGAGGGACTGGCGCGGGGTTATCTCAACCGCGATGACTTGACGATGGAGCGTTTCATTCTCGATCCCTTCGGCGGTTCGCCCTATGCCCTGATGTATCTCACCGGCGATTTGGGCCGCTATCTGCCGGATGGGACCATCGAGTTTTTTGGCCGCAATGACGCGCAAATCAAGCTGCGCGGATTTCGCATTGAGCTGGGGGAAATCGAAACCGCGCTGGGGGCGTTCCCGGAACTGCGGCAAGTGGCCTGCGCGACCAAGGGCGAAGGCGATAACCGCTATCTGGCGGCCTATTACGTCGCCGACCACGATCTGGAGGAAGACGCTATCCGCCAGCATCTGGCCCGGTTGCTGCCGGATTACATGATCCCGGCCTTCTTCGTGCGGCTGGATGCGCTGCCGGCCTCGCCGAGCGGCAAGATCGACCGTAAGGCCCTGCCGGCCATGGCCGGAAAGGTCAGCGTCCATCCGCCCCGCTCCGGGCTGGAACAGCGGATTGCCGAAATCTGGGAGGACATCCTGCGCTTCCGGGGCATGGGCCGGGATGAAAGCTTCTTCCGGGTCGGCGGCAATTCGCTGCTGGCGGTGCGGATGCAGGCGGAGGTGCGTAAACGGTTGGGTCTGGAATTCGCCATGGGCGAGTTTTATGGTGCGCCGACCATTGCGGCGCTGGCCGCCGGTCATAAGATCAGCCACATCCAGCAGGCGATTCAGGATGCCCAGGCCGGGATTGCCATCGCTGATCCCGCGCCCCGCCTGGCGGAACTGACTCGTCCGCACTCGGCGTTGCTCACCGGAGCCACCGGTTTTCTGGGGATTTTCCTGCTGGCCGACCTGACCGGTCAGGTCGAAACCGTGGAATGCCTGCTGCGCTGCCGTGACGAGGCAGCGGGGCTGGAAAATCTTCGCAAACAGCTTGAAATAGCTGGATTGACCGCTGATCTGGCGCGGGTGCGGATTATTCCCGGCGATCTGGCGCTGCCGGGACTGGGGCTGACCAATGCGGTCAGGCAGCGACTGGCGACCGAGGTGGACGCTATTCTGCATTGCGGCGCTTTCGTTCATCATCTGCATAACTATGCGACGATGAAAGCCGCCAATGTCGATAGCACCCTGACCTTACTCGAACTGGCGCTGACTGAAAAACAGAAACCGTTCTGCTTCGTATCCACGCTCTCGGTCGCCTCGGCGCTCGAAGGCGTGACCTGCGCCGCTGAAGCCATTCTCTCCAATCCGCCGGCGGTGGATAGCGGCTATCTGCTGACCAAATGGGTCGGCGAGCAACTCGTCGCCCAGTGCGCGGCCCGCTATGGTCTGCCGGCGGTGATCGCCCGTCCCGGCAACATCACCGGCGATGGCGTCACCGGGTTCAGCAACTATGCCCACAATCATTTCTGGTTGTTCAACCAGGGTTGTCTGCAACTGGGAGCGTTCCCGGACATGGCCTATCCGGTGGAAATGACCCCGGTGGATGTGCTGGCGCGGGCGATTGCCGCCCTGACCCTCGCGCCCCGGCAGGACTTGCTGGTCGCTAATCTCAGCAACCCCAATACGCTGAGTCAGCGCGAGTTTTTCCAGCAGTTGGCGAACTGCGGTTTGCCGAGCGTGGCTGAGCCGCCGACGGTATGGCAACAGCGGTTGGCGACCATCGGCGAGGATAACGGGCTGTCGCAAATCAAGGAGTTTTACACCGGTGATCTGTCGGGAGCAGCCCCGCCGGTCGAGCAATCCGCGACCTTGGCGGCCTTGACGGCGCTGGGCGTGAATTACCCCGCCGACTACGCCACGCTAATCCCGATCTATGTGGCTTATCTGCGACGGGAGGGTTTTCTGGGGTAGGCCGGAGACTCCCCGCTTTCCCTGGTGGGAGAACGGGGAGGTGAACCGTTAGGCGGCGGCGAGTCGTCGCCAGGTGGCGGTTGTCGAGATCACCAGCAAGGTCAGGACGCTGCCGATCAGAATCGCCAGCGGTGGAATCAGGATCCATCCGGTTTGCATGGCGGTGAATTGCAGAATGGCCGGCATCGACCCGCCGACCACGCCTTCAGCGATGTTGACTGAGAGCGCCAGACCGGTTGAGCGGACCGCGCTGGGGAAAATGTCCACCAGCGCGATATAAGTGGGAATGATGATCAGCCCCAGAATGGCGAACAGTACGATCTCGCTGCCCAGATCGAACCAGTGATTGCCGCTGCTCATGCCAAAGTAGATCGGCAGCGCCGCCAAAATCGACACAATCAGTCCCACGCGCATCACGCGAACCGCGCCCCACCGATCCGCGAGGATTCCCGCCCCAATAAATAGAAATACCGCCGCCATCATAGATATCGTACTGATTTCCAAAGAATCTTCTGTCGAGAGGCCGGCCTGCTCGGATAGCCAGGTGACGGTGTAAACCGACAGGGTGTAAAAAAACATCGTTCCGGCCAGGATGCCGCCGAACGCCGCAAACAGCGTTCCCCGGTGCGAGCGCCATAGTCGCAGGATCGGAAACTCCTGATCCTCAACCGGCGGCTGATAGGCATCGCTCAGCCCCCGCCGCAGGAAGACCCCGGTAATGGAGATGATCACGCTGAGCGCGAAGGGAATCCGCCAACCCCAATCGTGCATCACGGCATCTCCCAGGATGGCCGTCGTCAGGTAACAGACGAAACCGCCCAGCAGAATGCCCACCAGACCGCCAGAGGTGGACACGGCGGTCATGAACCCCTTGTTTTTAGGGGCGGCGCTTTCGTTGACATAAACGATGGAACCGCTGAATTCCCCGCCGACCGACAGGCCCTGCACCATCCGCAGGACGACCAGCAGAATCGGCGCGTAAACTCCGGCTTGAGCAAAGGTCGGCAGGATCGACAGCAGGGCGGTAGGAATGGCCATCATCAGGATCGACAGCAGGAGCACCGCTTTCCGACTCATCGCATCGCCGATGTGGCCGAAGATCACCGCGCCGACCGGGCGCATGATCGCGCCAATGGCGAACGCGCTAAAAGCTGCGACTGCCGAGACCGCAGGATTGTCGGATGGAAAAAAGTTGGCGCCGATGATCGTGGCCAGATAGCCAAATAAGGCGAAATCGTAATACTCGATGATGTTGCCAATGGCGCCGGTCATCATCAATTTAAGCCGGGAGGGGGGTGAGGTCGTCATGAATCTTTCTCTCCTGAGCGAAGCCTTTTGTTGAAAGCGCGTTAAGGACGACATGGCTGAATTCGAGAAAATATCATACTGGGAATCGACAGTTGGGGAGACAAGACGGATGCAATCACGGCGCGAACTGTTTCGGGATGGGATGGGGTTCTCCAGCAACCACACGCCCCACGCCCCCGGTTTCCCATGCTGGATCCGTTGATTACCCCCTTTGCTGCGGTTGCCCTGCCGTGACTGGGCCGATTCTGCGGATCGCGGTGCCCTCGCCGCTGCACCAGATCTTCGATTACCTGCCGCCGCCCGGTTGCGATCCGGCGACCTTGCCACCTGGGGTTCGGGTGCGGGTTCCGTTCGGACGGCGGCGAGTGGTGGGCTTCCTGCTGGAGGTGGGCGCGGACACCACCTTCGATTCTGCGGCGCTGCGTCCAGCGGAAGCGGTGCTGGACGCCGAGCCGGCCTTGCCCGCCGAGGCGCTGGCGCTGCTGAACTGGGCGCAACGCTACTACCATCATCCACCCGGCGAAGTGTTCGCGACCGCCTTGCCGGTGCTGCTGCGCCAGGGCGAACCGGCCACGGCTCCCCGGATTCCGCCGTTATGGCAAATCACGCCCACGGGTCACGCGGCGCTCGCTGATCCCGCCGCCTTGCGCCGCGCCCCCGCCCAACGGTTGCTGCTCGAACATCTGGCGCAGTGTCCCGAGGGGGTTGAAATCGAAGCCCTGCGCCCGGTGGTTCACGCCAGCACCCCCACCTTGCGGGCGTTGCAGAACAAGGGCTGGGTGGCGCTGATCGCGCCGCTGCTTCAATCCGAACCCGTCGCCGCGCCCGTTTCCCCGATGCAACGGCTCGCCCTGAATGTCGCCCAAACCGCCGCGATTGCGGCAGTCGCAGCGGAACTGGATCGATTCGGGGTATTTCTGCTGGAAGGCGTCACCGGCAGCGGCAAAACCGAGGTGTACCTGCGGCTGATTGAAACGGTGCTGGCTCAGGGTCGGCAGGCGCTGGTGCTGACCCCGGAAATCGGCCTGACGCCGCAACTGCTGGCCCGGTTCCGGGAACGGCTGCCGGGACCGCTGGCGGTGCTGCACTCCGGCCTCAGCGACCGGGAACGGCTCAACGCCTGGCTGCTGGCCCGCAACGGCGCCGCCCGGGTGATCGTCGGCACCCGCTCGGCGATCTTCGCCCCGCTGCAAACGCCCGGCCTGCTGATCGTCGATGAGGAGCATGACGCCTCGTTCAAGCAGCAGGACGGTTTCCGCTACCACGCCCGCGATCTGGCGGTGGTTCGCGCCCGGCAACTCGGCATTCCAATCGTGCTGGGATCGGCGACCCCGGCGCTGGAAAGTATCAACAACGCCCAGACCGGGCGCTACCGGCTGCTGCAATTGCCGGAACGGGTGGGCGGGGGCAGCCCGCCGCTGATTGAAATTCTCGACGTGCGCCGGCAACCCCTGACCGAAGGCTTGTCGCTACCCTTGCTGGCGCGAATGCGGGTTCACCTGGCTCGCGATGAGCAGGTGTTGCTGTTCCTCAACCGGCGCGGCTTTGCTCCGGTGCTGTTCTGCCATGAATGCGGCTGGTTAAGTCAGTGTCGGCATTGCGACGCCCGGATGACCCTGCATCTGCGCCGGCAACGGCTGATTTGTCACCATTGCGGCGACGACCGGGCCATCGACCCGGCCTGTCCGGTGTGCGGCAGCGTTGATTTGCGTCCTCTCGGTCAAGGCACGGAACGGCTGGAAACGGCGTTGCGGCGGGAATTTCCCACGGTCGGCATCGCCCGGATGGATCGCGACAGCACCCGGCGGCGCGGCAGTCTGGAGACCCTGTTGACCGAGATTCACAACGGCGACTGTCGCCTGCTGATCGGCACCCAGATGCTCGCCAAAGGTCACCATTTCCCCGACGTGACGCTGGTCGGCATTGTGGACGCTGACCAGGGTTTGTACGGCGTGGATTTCCGCTCCAGTGAACGGATGGCGCAACTGATTCTGCAAGTCGCCGGGCGAGCCGGGCGAGCGGATAAGCCGGGAACGGTGCTCATCCAGACGCACCATCCGGATCATCCGCTGTTACGCACTCTGACTTCCCAAGGTTATCCGGCCTTTGCCGAAGCGGCGCTGGCCGAGCGGCGGGAAGCATTGTTGCCGCCATTCGCCCATCAGGCATTGCTACGGGCTGAAGCGGTTGATTCAAAACGGGCCACGGCTTTCCTGCACGCAGCGCGAGCGCTGGCCGAACCCATCGCTGATGGACTGGAGCTGCTCGGCCCTGCCCCCGCGCCGATGGAGCGTCGGGCGGGCCGCTACCGGGCGCAACTGTTGTTGCAAGCCGCCCGGCGCCAGGATTTGCACCGGTTTTTGGATCGCTGGATCGGCCAATTGTGGGCGCAGCGCCCGGATCGGGCAGTTCGCTGGGCGCTGGACGTTGATCCAATGGAACTTTATTAAGCGGATCGCCGTGATTGCGCCGCAAAGCCTCCTGCTAAAAATGCATCTATTTTCAATTCATTAAATAGCCAGCCCAGTGAGTCCATTAAAAATAATAAGTGTTCTTGACGCCTTTACTTAACGATAGATGCAACTAGACTTTGGGAGCTTGCCGTGCTTCTCCGCAACCAAGCACTAAGAAAGGAGCCATCGGGAATGAACCGATTCAGGTAACCGATTTGCGCCGTCCGGCCCGCTTAACGCCGATCGCCGCGCCCGCTTGCCCCTTACCGTTCCCGATTCCCGCCCTTCACTACCACCATAGGAAAGAACGATGCAGCAAGACCTGGTGCATGCCATAAGAAGCAATCCCAAGTATCACGAACTGGTCTCCAAGCGATCCAAGTTCGCCTGGATCCTCGCGGCCGCCATGTTGGTGATCTACTACGGTTTCATCCTGATCATCGCCTTCGACAAAGCGTTTCTCGCCCAACCGCTGTGGACCGGGTCGGTGACGACCGTCGGCATTCCGGTCGGCATCGGCGTGATTCTCAGCGCCTTCGTCCTGACCGGCATTTATGTGTTCCGCGCTAACGCCGAGTTCGACCGGTTGACCAACGAAATCAAGGAGGAAGTGCTATGAAACTCTGGCAGAGCGCATTAACGGTAGCCGCCCTGAGCCTCGCCGCCGGGGTGGCCCTGGCCGCCGGCGGCGATATGGGCGAAGTCAAAAAGCAGGCGGTGAATGTGCCCGCCATCGTCATGTTCCTGGCCTTCGTCAGCGCCACCCTGGGCATCACTTACTGGGCGGCGCAGCGCACCAAGACCGCCAAGGATTTCTACGCCGCCGGCGGCGGGATCACCGGCTTCCAGAATGGTCTGGCGATTGCGGGCGACTACATGTCCGCCGCCTCGTTCCTGGGCATTTCCGGACTGGTGTTCATCAACGGCTACGATGGCCTGATCTATTCGGTGGGCTGGCTGGTCGGCTGGCCGATCATCATGTTCCTGATCGCCGAACAGCTTCGCAATCTGGGCAAATATACCTACGCTGACGTGGTGTCCTACCGCTTCCAGCGGGTGCCGATGCGGACCATGGCCGCGACCGGTTCGCTGGTGGTGGTGATTCTGTACCTGATCGGTCAGATGGTCGGCGCCGGCAAGCTGATTCAGGTGCTGTTCGGCCTGGATTACATCTATGCTGTCACCATCGTCGGTATCCTGATCATCCTCTACGTCACCTTCGGCGGGATGCTGGCGACCACCTGGGTGCAGATCATCAAGGCCTGCCTGCTGCTGGGCGGCGCCACCATCATCGCTTTCAGTGCGCTGTACATGGCTTCCGATGGCACCTTCAGTCTGGAAAAGCTGTTCCAGAAAGCAGTCGAGATCAGCCCCAAGAAGGACGCGGTGATGAAACCGGGAGCGCTGGTCACCAACCCGGTGGAAGCGATCTCACTGGGTCTGGCGCTGATGTTTGGCACCGCCGGCTTGCCGCACATCCTGATGCGGTTCTTCACCGTGCCTAACGCCAAGGAAGCCCGCAAATCGGTGTTCTTCGCCACCGGCTTCATCGGCTATTTCTACATTCTGACCTTCATCATCGGTTTCAGCGCCATCGTGCTGCTAACCACCAATCCGGAATTCCTGGATGCGGCGGGCAAACTCAAGGGCGGCCAGAACATGGCGGCAGTGCAATTGTCCGCGGCGGTCGGCGGCAATTTTCTCCTCGGCTTTATTTCCGCCGTCGCCTTCGCTACGATTCTAGCGGTGGTGTCCGGTCTAACTCTGGCCGGCGCCTCGGCGATTTCGCATGACCTGTACGCCAACGTGTTCGCTCATGGCAATGTCGATGAGCAGCAGGAAGTGCGGATTTCCAAGATGGCGACAGTGGCGTTGGGCATTATCGCCATTCTGCTGGGCATCGCCTTTGAACAGCAGAACGTCGCCTATCTGGTCGGCCTGACCTTTGCGGTAGCGGCCAGCGCCAACTTCCCGATCCTGATTGTGTCGGTGTTCTGGTCGAAGATGACCACCAAGGGCGCGTTGCTCGGCGGCTGGCTGGGTCTGGTCAGCTCCACCCTGTTCGTGATTCTTGGTCCGACCGTCTGGACCGACGTCCTCAAGCTTGGCGATGCGATCTTCCCCTACAAGAACCCGGCGCTATTTTCGATGATCATCTCCTTCCTGGGGATCATCATCGGCTCGCTGATGGATAACAGTGACAACGCCAAGCAGGAACGCGCCGCTTACGAGGCGCAGGATGTCCGTTGCCAGACCGGCATCGGCGCCGAGGGAGCGGCCAGCCACTAGTTGGTTCGCCTTGGCCAAGGCGGTTGATCGAGACCGTCAGTCGCCTTGATTCCGTCAAACCCTGCTAACATCCCCCTTGCAGCTGTCCGCCGCCTGGGGGATTTCTTTTGGCGTTACCGAATTGAGCCGCCGTGACTAACCATCTGGACCGTCTGGATCAAAAAGCAGTGCTGGCCCGTTTGGCGCCCTTCAACCAGTTGCCTGAAGCGGAGCTGGAATGGCTGGCCGAGGCTATTAGAATTGATCGATTTCCGGTTGGCGAAGTGCTGCTGAACGCTGGCGAAGTCCCCGCGTGCCTGTACATCGTCATGGACGGTGCGGCGCAGGAACTGGATGGCGAAACCGCGATTTCGCTGTATACCGCAGAGGACACTTTCGACGCCCGCGCCCTGCTCGAAGGGATCAGCAAAACCACCTTTGTCGTCACGGAAGTCGCCTGCTGTCTGTTGCTGCCGCGTCCGTTGTTTCTGCATGCGGTCCAGACCTATCCTGCCTTTGCCGCCTTCTACAACCAGAAAATTTCCCAACGGCTGGCCTTGCTGCGAGCTGCCGAAGATCGGCAGGAAATGGCCGGATTTACCGTCGCCAAAATCCGCGACGCCTACATCCATCCGCCAGTGTTTGTGACCAGCGATACGTCGATCCACGCCGCTGCGCTGGCGATGAAAGATCATAAAACCAATTCGCTGCTGGTGCAGCGCGGTGAGGATACCGGCATCGTCACCGCCACTGATCTGCGCGAGGCGGCGATCATCCGGCGCCAGGCGCTGGACGCGCCGGTCGGGCCACTGGCTTCTTACGATTTAATTGGCATGGACATGGACGACTTCCTGTTCAACGCGCTGTTGCGGATGACCCGCCATAATATTAACCGGCTGGTGATCCGTGACGGTTCCGTCATTCATGGCGTCCTTGAACAGATCGATCTGCTCAGCTACCTCTCCAACCACTCCCACCTGATCGCGCTGCAAATCGACCGGGCCGGGTCCAAGGAAGAATTGCAATGGGCCAGCCGGGAGCTGGTCAACGTGGTTCGTGATCTGCACGGCAGAGGCACCAAGATCCGCTACATCATGCAACTGGTGTCGGAATTGAATAAGAAGGTGCTGCGCAAGCTGTTTGAACTGCTCGCGCCATCGGAACTGCGCGACAACGCCTGTCTGCTGGTGCTGGGCAGCGAGGGTCGCGAAGAACAGGTGCTGAAAACCGATCAGGATAACGCCCTGATTTTGCGCGACGATTTTACTCATCCCGATCTGGAGCGACTGACTGCGGAATTCACCGACAGCCTCATTGAGTTCGGCTATCCGCGCTGCCCCGGCAACATCATGGTGTCGAACCCATTCTGGAGCAAAGCGGTAGCGGCGTTCAAGGAGGATCTGTTCCAGTGGATCGTGCATCCGACCCATGAATCCTTTCTGCAATTCGCCATTTTCTGCGACGCCCGGGCGGTGGCTGGCGACGAGAATCTGCTCCGCCATGTCAAGGATCGGATGTACCGCCTGCTCGGCGATCATGCCTCGTTTTTCAGCCAGTTCGCCAAATCGACCGTGGCCTTCGAGACGCCACTGGGATTCTTCACCAACTTCGTGCTGGAGAAAAACCGCAATGAACTGGATATTAAAAAGGGCGGGATTTTTCCGATTGTCCACGGCGTCCGCAGCCTGGCGCTGGAATACCGGCTGCCGCAAACCAATACCGTGGATCGGATTAACGCCCTGAATCAGCGCAATCTGTTCCAAGCCTCGTTTAGTGCTGAGCTGATCGAGGCGTTTACTTACCTGTCCACGCTGCGGGCTGAGGCCGGGCTGCGTAAAACCGCCCAGGGCTTGCCGCAGGACAATTATCTGAATCCGATGGATCTGAATAAACTGGAGCGGGAACTGCTGCGCGACTCGTTCAAGAT
>JAJHPN010000076.1 GCA_020890855.1 Candidatus Contendibacter sp.
GACGCTGGAGGAGGTCCTCCGCCAGATGGAAGTCCGTCACCGCAAACGTCAAGCCGCTATCGATTCCGCCTATCGCAAACAGCAATTTAACGAATAGTGACAGGTGTTCTGACAAAGTAGAATTAATAAACCTATTGAAAATCAGAATTAATAAGAAGACCGGGAATTGCTGGACCACGCACAGGTAGACGAAGCCCCGGGCCATCGGCACGTCGGGGATATCAATCGCCCAATGGCCGCGCACCGTGGCGGCAAACCGCTCTCGATCCGCAAACGAGCATAGGAAATACCGGCATTCGGTACTGGTCTGGTC
The DNA here is from genome assembly GCA_020890855.1 of Candidatus Contendibacter sp. Taxonomy (GTDB): domain Bacteria; phylum Pseudomonadota; class Gammaproteobacteria; order Competibacterales; family Competibacteraceae; genus RXIV01. The sequence continues at coordinate 314 of JAJHPN010000076.1, forward strand.
ACCGATGATCCGCGTGGACTCGACCCGGCCGACGGCTTGGAGTCCAGCCCAGTCCGGTTTCGCCTCCAGCCAATCAATTGGGCTGCTGACAGCATAACGCCGGATCTCTATCCGGCCATGGTCTTTCTCTACGGTTTCCTGAACCGGCAAGGCCGGCGTGGCCCAGGCGGTGAAGGCGGCCCGGAACGCCGCCGGATCGATCCGCCCCAGCACGTCGCTCAAGGTATCATGCGAGGGAATCCCGTTGGGCAGGTCCAGAAAGCCTCACAACCAGGCTTCCTTGGCAAAGGCTTCCATCCCCACCCAGTCCTCCACCCCGCTCAGGACCGCACACAGGACAATCATCTGAATATCATGCAGTGGGTGCAGGTTATTCCGCAACTCGCGGCGCGGATCAGGCAGGTCGGCAAAATACGGGGGTGGGTCGAGCAATTGGGGCCGCATCCGTTCTCTCCATCCGATCAACCCCGTTCCATTACCCGCGTGATCAGCTCCCCGTCAACCCCCACATAGCGCGATTGCCCTGTAAGGAGAGCGGGGTTGACCATCAGTCAGGTTCGTTTGCGATACGACCAGGATTTTGAGCCTCCTTCATCACGGGAAGGATCGCCTCAGCCCACGCTGAAGAATTGCACCTGCACATCACGCGGCGCGGCGCTGTAGGGCGCTGAAGTCGCAATCATGGCTGCGCCGGCAGCCACATAATCTGCGGCGTTATCCACGCGAACTCCGCCCGCAGCGACCAGCACCGGAAACAATCCCTCTGCGGCCAGGCGCATTCGACAGGCGCTCAAAGCGGCAGGCGTGAATTTCTCCAGTTGCAACACATCACTGCCAGAACGCGCCCAGGTCAGCGCCTCGTCTTCCGAGGCGACTTCCACCACGATCTTTTTTTCCGGCTGGCGGGTCTGCAATCGGGCGATGGTGGCGCTGGGCGGTTCGTCGAGAAACCGGCGGTGTTCGGCAAACACCAGCAAGGTTTCCGACAGGCCGAGCCGATGCATGATGGCGCCGCCAGCCTGGATCGCCTTGTTCGAAAGCGCCTTGGTCCCCGGCGCGTTCTTGCGGGTGCAGGCCACCGGGACTGGCGCGGCGGCGCGGACCAGTGCGGTCGCGCCACTGGCGATCCCGCTGGCCCATTCCATCAGCGTCTGCGCGGTCTTCCAGGCTCGGTGCAGGGCGGCTGCCGAACCCTCAGCACTCAGCAGCAGCGCACCATCCTCCACCACTGCGCCGGATAACACGAACTCACGGGCGCTGGCTCCCGCGAGTTCGAACAAGCGCACCGCTTCTTCAACGCCGCAGACCGTCATCGCGCCACGGGCATGAAATTCCAGGCGACCAAGTCGGCTCTGCAAACCCAGCGACTCCGTGGTCAGGTCGCCAAAGGGGACATCCTCGACCAGCAGGCGACGCAGGGCTTGATCGGACAACGCGCAAGGAGACATTGGAGAGGAGTCCTCGAAAATGTGGAGTTTTTACGTCAGCAGCGCCACGGCCTTGATCTGCGTCCACAGGGACTGGCCGGGCCTCACGCCCAGATGATCCAGCGAGCGGCGGGTGATGCGGGCGATGAGCGGGGTGCCGCCAGCATCCAGCCGGACCAGCACGTGCGCCGGCGTATCGGCGTCAGCCACCTCGGTCACGGTCGCCGGCAACAAATTGGCGATGCTGGTCCCTTCAGCGCGGGTCAGCGTCAGGCTGACATCGCGGGCATGCACGCGGAACCGCAGCCGACGCCCCAACGACTCCTGGCGGCGGGCAACCACCACGCTGCCTCCCGGAAAATCCAGCCGGGTTAAGTGATAGGTAGGGTCGTGGTCGGCCACCACTGCTTCGATCACCACCCCGGCGTCCTCGCTGAAGGCGGTGGGCAAATCCAGGCGCGCCAGGGTTTCCCGCAGACCGCCCGCAGCGACCACGCGGCCTTCAGACAGCAACACCACATGATCCGCCAGCCGCGCCACTTCATCGGGTGAATGGCTGACATAGCACACCGGAATGTCCAGCGCGTCGTGCAGGCGTTCCAGATAGGGCAAAATTTCATTTTTGCGCTTCAGGTCCAGCGCCGCCAGCGGTTCGTCCATCAACAACAGTTCCGGGCTGGTCGCCAGCGCCCGGGCAATCGCCACTCGCTGGCGTTCGCCCCCGGATAGCCGGTCGGGCATCCGGTCGAGCAGGTGACTGATGCCCAGCAGCTCGACCGCATGGTCAAGCGACACTTTGTGTCCGCCATTCACCCGCTTTCGCCCGTAGTTGAGGTTTTTTTGCACTGACAGGTGTGTAAACAGGCTGGCTTCCTGAAAGACATAACCGAGCGGACGCTGATGCGTGGGCCGGAAAATGCCGTGTGCGCTGTCCTGCCAGACTTCGCCTTTGAAGCGCAGAGACCCGCTGCCCTGCCGTTCCAGTCCAGCCAGACAGCGCAGCAGCGTGGTCTTGCCCGATCCTGAGTGACCAAACAGCGCAGTGACGCCGCGACCAGGCAAACTCAGATC
>JAJHPN010000339.1 GCA_020890855.1 Candidatus Contendibacter sp.
GCAACATCGCGTCATGGTGCGAACTGAGCGCCCCGTTAGCGGCTGTCGAGCGCGGCAGCCACGGCAGACGGCTTTTACCGTCCAGCGCGGACCGGGACAGGCCCAAATCCACCAGCCGGTCGCGGGCAAATCGCCATTGCGGATCGGCGGCCAGTTGGGCGCTGAGGGAAAAACCGGACAACGAGGCGTCGTGCAGCACCTGCACCGGCGTGGCGGGATGGCGGGCCAGAAAACCCTGGCAGGCGGCGAAGATCGGAGCGGGATAACCGGCGCGGCTAACCACCACCGCCTTGGCGCTGAGGTGGAAGCGGTTACGAATCAGCAGATCAGCCAACTCGTCCCACTCCACCACCAGAATCCGCTCCGGCGCATAGTACAAGTCCTGATCTTCAAGATTGGCGCTGCGCCCCACGAACGCCCGACCATCGGCCAGTTCAGGAATTGGATGAACGTCGCGGTACTTTTTAAGGAGAGCGCCGGCTTTTTTCAGCGGCAGCGACCGGCTGTGACGGTGGCGGAGCAGCAGCGCCGCCCCGATCAGCAACCCCATCAGCGGCAGGCCGATCCACAGGCTCCATTGCGCAATCCCCCAGATCACGGCGCCCATGATCATCGCCAGAACCACCGCGACAACCGTCAGCACCGTATGTTGCTTACGCCAATAGCGGCAGATTTCCAGCAGCAACTGCGTGCGGGTAAAGCAATACTGCTCGTTGCCGGTCAGACGCCGCACGATCTGGCGCAAGGCGTAATCGCTGATGCCGTCGATCTTTTTCCGCAGGGTAAATGCATAGCCGCATTTGGCGCAGCGCATCCCGTCCTTGTACCGCTGCTGGTGCTTGCAATCCGGGCAGCGCATGGTCGGAGCCTCCCTTTTCAAAGTAGGCAGGACATTATTTACTGGCCTGCTTCCGGTCATCCCCGCGAAAGCGGGTACCCGGTTTTTTTCAGAGAGTGACTGGATTTCCGTTAGCGTCAAAGTCCTGGTGAAGAAGGCTAATCGGCAGGTGTCTCCACCCGGCCGATTGGCGTTGCGTCATTGGCGGGGGGAACCTCCACCGGCGGCTCCGGCGGCGCAACCGCAGCGACTATCGGAGCCGTTGCTTCTTCCACCACAGGCTCTGGCTCGACCGCTGCGGCCACGGCCACCCAGCGGTGGCCCAGAATGGCTTTAGCCTCGCCCAGATGCCAGGCCACGCTGTCCAGGTCGGCGTGAGTTTTATGAACCCAGGCTTCGCCCCAGTAGAAATTACAACTGGTTTCCGCCCGCAGCAGATGCCAATGCGCTTCGTGCAGCACTCGCGCCAGCTCCGGGTTGGGATCGTGGGTTTCCGCCGCCGTCTGCGCCACTGCGTGAAATTCGCGGCTGAGATCATGAACGCGAACCATCGTGTCGCGTTGCACCCAGGAACCTTGCCACTGGTGAAAATCCCAGCCGTGATGGTCATCGGTGTTCCAAGCGCCGCGCCGCACTGTGACCTGACCGTGAGCGCCAAACTGGTTCAGGTAATCAGTGATGAAGGTGGGCCGCATGGTCGAATGGCCGGCGCGGATTTCATCCAGCGCCTGCTGGTAAAAATAGGTCCAAAAATTAGCCTTTTCGGACAGGTTACGGAACCAGCCGCCGTTGTCGCCGTCGGTGGCGGTGGTCACCAGCGGCGGGAATTCGCACCATTTGGTCCGCTCATGCAGCTCGTGATAGAACCAGCCATAGTCCATTCCGGCCAGTTGCGCATCGGACAGCTCGCGGTCGCGGACGATGATCACGATCTGTTCGCCGCCATATTCGGCGATGTGCGGCCGGTAGCGCAGCTCCTGCCAATGCATGGAGCCCACCGGATCGACGTATTCGCTATCCACCAGCACATAGCGGTAACCGGCCTTTTTCAGGTGCGGAATCATCCGCATATCGAAACCCATTTCCGGCGGCCAGAAGCCGTTAAACGGATTGCGCCACAGCAGATGACGGGCGATCCCTTGCCAGCGGGCGATGTGTTCGTCCCAGTCGGCTTCCGGGGTCAGCGCCAGCACCGGGTGGTAATAACCGGTGCCAAGGACTTCAAACAGGCGCTCATTTTGCAGGTGCCAGAGCAGTTTGCCGCAATCGACCGTGCCATAAACCCGACTTTGGAATTCGGGGTTCGACAGGCTCTCCAGCAGGGTTCCGGACAGGGACAGATGGACGCGGGCGATGTCCTGATAGTCCCACAGCACGCGAGGCATCCGGTCATAGGCGAACAGGATTTCCTTGGCTTCCCATTCGTTGGTGTCCAGCAACGTATCGAGATTGCTGGGGGGCTGGTGCATATTCAGCACCAAGGCATGGTGAACATCCTTCATCGCACGACTCCTCGTTCTAGTTTATGGGGCGATGGCGAAGCCGGATTTGGCTGCGGATAAGCATACAGCAAAGCATCCGGGCGGGTGGTCACATGGCGGTCAACAGATGACCGGTACGGATCGGAGATCGGCGGGCGCTGGAGCCGCGCACTTGCAACTCCCCCCGCAATACGACCCGACGCACTGCCTGATCCGGTTGAGCAATCCGCTGCTGTAGCAAGTGAATCGCCGCCCGACCCAGATCGTCAGTCGGCTGGGCGATCACGGTAATGGCCGGCTCCACCAGCCGGGTCCAGGGCAGATCATCGAAGCCAGCCAATGCTAAATCTTCGGGAAACCGCAACTGTGCTTCCCGCAACGCCTCGGTCGTTCCAAGCAGAATCAGGCCGCTGCTGGCCAACAGCGCGTCCGGGCGTGGCTCCTGCTGCAATAAGTTCCTCGCCGCCGTCCGGGCCTGATCGATCGTCGCCTGCGCCGCGACCGCCTGCGGTTTGAGTCCATACGCCGCCATAGCGGCCGCATACCCTTCCTGACGTTGATGACCGGTGGCGCTTACCGCGCCGTACAGACAGCCAATTCGCCGATAGCCATTTTCGATCAAATGCGCGGCCAGTCGGTAGGCCGCGTCTACATTATCCAGAACCACCGCATCGGCGGCGGTGTCGCGCTCACAACGATCAATCAGCACCACCGGAAACGGGTAGTCCGCCGGACGAAAGCGGGCCAGTCGCGCCAAGGTAGGCGACAGGATGACGCCGCTGACGTTTTCATCCCGCATCAGATCAAGATAAGCGGCTTCCTTATCCGGGTTTTCATCCGCGTTGCACAGGATCACCCGCCACTGCTGCTGATACGCCACATCCTCCACCGCCCGGCTGACCTCGGTGAAAAACGGGTTGCGGATATCCGACACGATCAGACCAATCGTGTCGGTGCGCCGCGAACGCAGTCGCCGGGCAGCCAGGTCAGGCCGGTAATCAAGCGCCTTGACCGCCGCCAACACCCGTTGCCGGGTGGCTTCGCTGACTCCGGCGTGCCCCGCCATCACCCGTGATACCGACGCTACCGACACCCCGGCATGGTGGGCAACCTCCTTGATGTTCGCCATGACTTCCGCTCCTGTCCCTCTCAATAACAAGTAAACGATTACAATAATTATCACGCGCAATGAGGCAAGAAGGCAAAAACGGGCCTGTTTTCACCGCGGGCAACCGCTCATAAATCATGAAAAAAACCACGGACGGAGTTTGCGTCCGCCCGTGGCAAGGTGTGGGTTTGATTCCCCACACGGTTCCACCACCAAAAAAATCAGTAACTAAGCGCTGGCCGGTTGCAAACTTTCCCTGGTTTCCAGCGGCCGCTTGAGGAAGAACAGAGCGGCGGTCGTGATCAGCGTTCCAACCACAATGGCGATCAGGTACGGACCCAGATGCGTCACCGCGTTTGGAATTGGCAACACGAACACCCCGCCGTGCGGCACCCGCAAAGTGCAACCCGCCACCATCGAAATCGCCCCGGTGACTGCGGAACCCAGCATCAGCGCCGGGATCACCCGCAGCGGATCCTTGGCGGCGTAGGGAATCGCCCCTTCGGTGATAAACGCCAGTCCGAGAACCGCCGTAGCACCACTGGCCTCACGCTCATCCAGCGAAAAGCGGTTCTTGAACAGCGCCGAAGCCAGCGCCAGCCCCAGCGGCGGCACCATGCCGGCCGCCATCACCGCCGCCATCGGCGCGTAAACCTGACTGACGATCAGCCCAGTGGCAAAGGCGTAAGCCGACTTGTTGACCGGCCCGCCCATATCAAAGGCCATCATCGCCCCCAGCAGCAGGCCCAGAAAGATCGCGCTGCTGCCCTGCATCCCTTGCAACCAGCCGGTAATCGCGGCCAGCGCGGCGGCGACCGGTTCGCCCACGACGTAGTACATCAACAGCCCGACAATCACCGTGCCCAGCAGCGGCAGAATCAGCACCGGTTTGAGTCCCGCCAGAGTGCGCGGCAACGGGATGTGATCGCTCAACCCTTTAACGACATAACCGGCGATGAACCCGGCGGCGATCCCGCCGAGAAAGCCAGCGCCAATGGTGCTGGCGATCATCCCGCCGATCATGCCGGGGGCGATGCCGGGTCGGTCGGCGATCGAATAGGCGATGAAGCCGGCCAGAATCGGCACCATCAGCGTGAAGCCGGCCTTGGCCCCGATCTGGAACAGGGTCCAGCCCAGCGTGCCCTTATTCACATCCTCAAACACGTTGATCCCGCCGAGAGCGAAGCTGACCGCGATCAGCAAACCGCCAGCGACCACAAACGGAATCATGTAGGACACGCCGGTCATCAAGTGCTTGTAGAAGCCGGTGCGGGCGGCGGCCTGCTGGGTTTTAGCCGGTTGATCGCCGGAGGACGCAACCCCCGTAACCTTGGCGTCGGCAATCGCGGTTCGCACCAGCGCCGCGCCATCGTGAATAGCCGCCTTGGTGCTGGCTTCATAGAGACGCTTGCCGGCAAAACGGGTTTTATCCACTTGGGTGTCGGCGGCGATGATCACCAGATCGGCGGCGGCAATCTCTTCGGCCGTCAAGGCATTTTTGGCCCCGACCGAGCCTTGGGTTTCCACCTTGATGACGTGGCCCTGACTTTTGGCGCCCTGCTCCAGTCCTTCCGCCGCCATGAAAGTATGGGCGATGCCGGTCGGGCAGGAGGTAATGCCCACGATCTTCAAACCCGCTGTAAGCGGCGTCGCCACCTGGGCGAGCGCTGCTTTAATGACGTCAGCCCCGGTGCGGATCGCCGGTTCGGTGCTGGTTTCATAAACCGGCTTGTCGGCAAATCGGGCGGTATCCACTCGGGTATCGGCGGCGATGATCACCACCTCGGCGGCGGCGATGTCGGCCTCAGCCAAGGTGTTTCGGGTTCCGACCGAGCCCTGGGTCTCGACCTGGATATCATGACCCAGCGCCTTCGCGGCTTGTTCCAGCCCTTCGGCGGCCATGAGAGTGTGGGCAATGCCGGTCGGGCAAGCGGTGACGGCAACGAGTTTAGCCATTGAAGTTTCCTCTTGAAAATGCGCGGGATTCGTGGAAGTCAGGGGAGCGGAGTGATGATGATCTGTCGGGCCAGGGCGCGAACCTGCTCCGGCGGCGGCAGGTGCGGCCCGAGTCGGGTCAGTTTGGCGGCGGCGAACGCAGTAGCCAGTTGCGCGGTTTCGGCCAACGACCGGTTTTCCAATTGCGCGGCGACCAGCCCGGCCACCATCGCATCGCCAGCGCCGACTGTGCTGGTGACGGCCACTGGCGCAGGATGCGCTTGCACCGCTTGTTCACGCGTCAGGAACAACGCGCCGTCGCCACCCAGCGACACCACCACCATCGCTGGCGACTGCGGGCGGTTGAGCAGCGCCCGCCCGGCGGTCACTACCGCTTCGAGCGTGTCCAGCGGTTGGCCGGTCAATTCCGCCAGTTCGTGCCGATTGGGCTTGATCAACTGGGGACCCGCAGTCAACGCGGCTTGGAGCGGCGATCCGCTGGTGTCGAGCAATACCGCCGCGCCGGCAGCTTGCGCCTGGGCAATCAGCGTGGCGTAAACCGTGACCGGCAAACCCGGCGGCAGGCTGCCGGACAACACCACCCAGCGCGCCGATCCCAGCAACCGGTCAAGCTGGCGCTGCACCTCATGCAACAGTTCAGTAGCGGCAGCCGGCTCAAGGTCTGATCCCGGCATATTGAGATCGGTGGTTTCGCCGCGCTCCACGTCCACCACTTTGGTGTTGATCCGGGTCAGACCGTCGCGGTAGAGGCAGTGGTTAGCGATCTGTTTGCGTTGAAACAGGTCTTCAAACAGCGCGGCGTTATCCCGGCCCAGTGGGCCCGTCACCGCAACGCTGATCCCGAAATCGGCCAGACAGGAGGCGACATTGATCGCCTTGCCGCCGACATCAACTTGCATCCGCCGGGCGCGATTAACGACGCCGGGTTGCAGATCGGCTACTTCAATGGTGTGATCCAGCGCCGGATTCAGCGCAACGGTCACGACTTGTGGGAGAGCAGTGAGGGGATTCATAGCGCACGCACCTCATCGGCAGTGCGGGCGCGCAACGCTCGCCGGGCTAAATCCTGCATCGCGGTCCGCGACTCGCCGCGCAGGGCCGCTTTGACCGGGGCGATATCCTGGGCGCTCATGCTGAGTTCATCGACGCCCAGTCCAGTCAGAATCCGTGCGCCCAGTGGATCGCCCGCCAAGCCGCCGCAGACGCCAACCCACCCGCCACCATCGGCCCGACCGGCTTTCTGAGCGCCGCGCACCGTGGCGTCAATCAGATTGAGCACAGCCGGATGCAGGCTGTCGGCCTGAACCGCCAGTTCAGGATGTTGCCGATCCACCGCCAGCGTGTACTGAGTCAGGTCGTTGGTGCCAATGGAGAAAAAGTCCACCAGCGGCGCAAACTGATCCGCCAGCACTGCGACGGCAGGCACTTCCACCATGATCCCAAGCGGAACTTCCGGGCCTTGCACCTGCTCACGAGCCAGATCGCAATGCCCGCGCAGCGCCTCGATCTCGCTGAGATGGGTGACCATCGGGAACATGATCCACAGCGGGCCGTGCTGGGCGGCGCGATACAGCGCCCGGAGCTGGGCATAGAGCAAGTCCTGCCGGCGCAGCAGCAGCCGCGCCCCGCGCACCCCGAGAAACGGGTTGTCCTCATGCGGCAGGTTCAAATACGGCACTTGCTTGTCACCGCCAATATCCAGGGTGCGAATGATCAGCCGCCGTCCGGCCATCACCTCGATCATTTCCCGATACACCCGGTATTGCTCGTCTTCATCCGGGGCGCTGTTGCGTTCCAGAAACAGGAATTCGGTCCGCATCAGACCGATGCCTTCGGCCCCAGCTTCCAGCGCTGCGGCGGCTTGTTTGGGATTGGCGACGTTGGCGGCGATTTCGATGGTGTAGCCGTCGGTGGTGGTCGCCGGCAAGTGACGGGTGGCCCGCAAACGCTCACGGGCGGCGGTCTGGCGGGCGATCACTTCGGCGACGCTGTTTTGATCCGCTTCGCTCAGGTCGAGATAGAGGCAACCAGCCCCGCCATCGACCACTGCGATTCCGCCATCGGGCACGGTCAGCAAGGCCGGTCCAGCTGCGACAATCGCCGGCAAGCCCAAGGTGCGCGCCAGAATCGCGGTATGTGAAGTCGGGCCGCCGACGCTGGTTACCAGTCCCACCACATGGCGGGTGTCGAGTTGCAGGGTGTCGGACGGGGTCAGGTCTTCCGCCGCCAGAATCGACGGTTCAGTGAGCGTCAGCCGTTGCCGTTCGATGCCGAGCAGTTGCGCCAGCACCTGTTCACCCACATCGCGCAGATCAAGGGCGCGAGCGGCCAGCAGCGGATCGGCCAGTTGCTCCAGTTTTTCGATCCGCGCCCGTAGTGCCCGTTGCCAGGCCCAGGCGGCGCTATGGCCCTGCATGAGGGTGGCCAGCGCCTCGCGCACCAGCGCCGGATCAGCCAGCAATTCACGCTGGGCGGCGAAAATAGCGGCTTCGGCGGCGCTCAACCGTTGCCGGGTCCGCCCTTCGAGTTCCTCCCGATCCGCCCGCACCGCCAGCAACGCCTGTTCCAGCGCTTCGCCCTCGGCCACTACATCGCCCGGCTGATCGCTGATTTCAAAGCGTTGCGAAATATGCCGGACCAGTTTGCCCACCGCCAAGCCCGGACTGGCGCCGATCCCGTACAGGGTTCGCGTGGCGCCGCCCGGCGTCCATTCCGGCGCGGTCTGGCGAGCGGCCAGGGCTGCCCGGCGGGCGCGTTCAGCATCGGCCTGTTCGACGGCGGAAAGCCCGCGCAGGGTGTCATACAGTGCATTCAAGGCCCGTTGCGCCTCCGGGCCCCGCGCCGCCAGCCGCAAAGTCGCGCCACAACTCACCCCCAGCGCCAGCAACTCAGTCAACGCCTTGGCGTCGGCAAACTCGGCGTCCTTGTAAATCCGCAATTCGCAGGGAAACCGCTTGGCGGTCTCGACCCAGCGGGTCGCCGGGCGGGCGTGCAATCCATTGGGATAGTCCACGGTCCAGGTGACTTCCGCATCGGCGGGCCAGGCGGGCGCGACTGGTTGCGGCGCGGCGGACGGCGTCGCGGCATCGTCCAGCGCGGCGATCAAGACCAGCGGATTGTCGGCCTGAACCAGCGCCTCCAGCGCCTCGGGCTGCTGCATCAACCGGGTCAGGCGGCGCAGCAAGGCGATGTGTTCGTCGGACTGGGCGGCGATCGCCACCACCAGATGCACGATCTGGCCGGGATTCCATTCCACCCCATTGCGCACTTGCAAAATGGCGATGCCGGTGTGACGGATGAAATGGCGGTCTTCGATCATCCCGTGCGGAATAGCCACGCCATTGCCCAGGAAGGTGTTGGCGACCTGTTCCCGGCGCAACAGGCTGTCAATGTAGGTTGGCGCGATGTAGCCGGCATCGGCCAGCAGCTGTCCAGCCAATCGGATCGCATCCTCTTTGGTAGCGACTTTGGCATCGAGCTGGATGCAGGATTTAGTAATCGTTTTCATCGATTTCTCCTTGGTGTCATGCTGATCATGTTGCAAGTAATTTGTAATCGTTTACATCCAGGCTGTCAAGTAGAAATTTCGGAAATGAGAGGATCTTTTAATCAACGGGGGTTAGCATTCTTTTTACAGTAGATTTTCAGCGGCATTCTTGCCCGTTCGGAACCGCCAGAAAAACAAGTAGGCAAAAACCCAGCCAAAAACAGCATAAAAATTTTTATGACATTGAAAATCAACCGTTTTATTGTTTCCGTCGGACTAACTGTATTAGCCGCTGTGCTGCGAATCTGGCCATTGCAAGCGCTGGGATCGATCCTGGTCTGGCTGACGTTTTATCCAGCCGTCATGGTATCGGCGATCTACGGCGGCCTTTCTGCCGGATTGCTCGCTGTTGGTCTGGCCTGTTTCACCGCGATTTTCCTGGGGCCGCTGCTGGTGGATGAATCGTTCATCAAAACCACCGCCGACTGGATCGGCCTCGCGGTATTTATCCTGAACGGAACCTTGATCTCCAGCATCGCCGAAGCCATGCGCCGCGCCAATGCCCACGCCCGGCAAGCGCAGGCGCAGGCTGAAATGTCCAACCAGGCCAAAAGCGTCTTTCTGGCGAACATGAGCCATGAATTACGCACTCCGCTGAACGCCATCCTTGGTTTCTCAAATCTGATAGGTCAGAGTCCCGGACTCTCTGCGGATCAACGCCAGATCACCGACCTGATCAACCGCAGCGGTGAACATTTATTGGCCTTGATCAATGACGTGCTGGACATGGCCAAGATCGAATCAGGCCGCCTCAGCATCGACAAGGCCCCGTTCAATCTGGCGAACCTGGCGCGGGATGTGATCAATTTGGCGCAAGTGCGGGCCGAGGAAAAAAATCTGGAATTGTTGCTGGATCAATCGGCCGATTTGCCGCAACTGGTTCACGGCGACGCAGCCAAGCTTCGTCAGGTGCTGATCAACCTGGTTGGCAACGCGATTAAATACACCGACCATGGCAGCGTCATCTTGCAGATCCGCTGCCGCCCCGAAGACGACCCGCATCGCCTGTGGCTGATTCTCACCGTTGAGGACACCGGGATCGGCATCGCCGAGACCGACCGGGAGCGGATTTTTGAACCATTCGTGCAGCTTAGCCAGATCAGCCAGCACACTCTGCAAAAAGGCACCGGGCTGGGACTGACCATCGCCCGCCGCCAGATTGAACTGATGGGTGGTCAGATCAGCGTTGACAGCACTCTCGACCAAGGCTCGCGGTTTCGCGTGGAAATTCCGGTCGAACGAGTGGATGAAACCGTCATTTTTCCCACCGCCACCAACCGCGCCCGCGTGATCGGTCTGGCTCCCGGCCAGCCGGAATTCCGCATCCTGATCATCGAAGATCAGCAGGAAAACTGGCTGCTGCTGCAACGGCTGCTGGAAGGCGTCGGCCTCACCGTGCGGGTCGCCGTGAATGGTCTGCTGGGCGTTGAAGCCTTCCAGGCATGGCGCCCGCATTTTATCTGGATGGATATTCGGATGCCGGTCATGGACGGACTGGAAGCGACGCAGCGGATTCGGGCGCTGGAAGGCGGACGCAACGTCAAGATCGCCGCGCTCACTGCCTCGGCATTCAAGGAAGAGCGCGACCGGATTACGGCGGCGGGAATGGACGACTTTATCCGCAAACCCTATCAGATCGAGGACATTTTTGATTGCCTGACCCGTCACCTGGATATCCACTTTCTCCGTGAGGAATCCGTAGCGGATACTGCGCCAACCCCGACTGCCGATAGGATGTCTGAAGCCTTGGCGGATTTACCGGATCAGCTCCGGCAGGAATTGAATGATGCACTGGTGAATCTGGATAGCGAACAGATTGACCAGGCCATTTGCCGAATTGCTGAACTGAATCCCCACTTGGCAGGCCAACTAAAGCATGATGCTGATCAATTGGCTTACACTGCCATTCTGCGATTGCTGAATATCGACGCCAACGATTCAACCGACGAGGTGCGCCATGAGTAAAGGCAGCATTCTTGTGGTGGACGACAATCTGATGTCGCTCAAGTTGTTGGTGAACATTCTGACTATGGAAGGTTATCAGATTCGCCCCGCTGACAGCGGCGAACTGGCGTTGGCGGCAGTCGCAGCGCAACCACCGGAACTGATCCTGCTGGACATTCTGATGCCGGAGATGGACGGCTTTGAAGTACTGCGCCGACTCAAGGCTCGCGAGCAAAGCCGCATGATTCCCGTCATCTTTCTCAGTACGGCGACTGAAACTGAGCAACGGGTGCAAGGCTTCAAGCTGGGCGCGGTGGATTTTGTCTCCAAGCCATTCCAGCACGATGAATTGCTGGCGCGAGTCCAGACTCACCTCGAACTGTTTCGCCTGCGGACCCAGCTTGAGCAGCGAGTCGCCGAGGTTCAGGCCATCAATGCCCAACTCCTGCTTGACGAACTGGCCGAGCGCAAGCGATCAGAAGAGGTCCTGCGCGAAAGCGAACAGCTCCTGAAATCGATCATGGAC
>JAJHPN010000337.1 GCA_020890855.1 Candidatus Contendibacter sp.
CCGGGATGCACCGTCAGGGCGACGTTTTCCAGTAGCGGCTTGCCGCCGCGTTGCAAGGCGAGTTGGCGAAAGATAATCAAGCGTGGGGAGTCCTTCTCAGGGGCTTTGGCAAAACAGGGATTGACTTCCAACGAACCGTTTGCCGGATCGGGGTGGTGGTTTACTCCGGTATTTTACGGGATAGGCGTTTTATGGTTCACCGGTTGACTACAAACTTTCAAGAATAACCAAATAATTTTTTATTCCTTTTTAATCCAATAATTCTGCTTTAAGCTGGCGGTTAAACCTAGTGAAATGCTCGGATATTAAGCAGCTTCCGACTGCCGTCGCTCACCCTGACCTGACCTCTGACCGGATCGGCCCCGATGAAAACCAGTGATAAATATACCATTGAAATAATTACAGAAATGCAGACGTGGGCGGCCAACCTGTTTTCGTTCAAGACCACTCGTAATCCGTCCTACCGCTTTATCGCCGGGCAATTTGCGCGGCTTGGCGTCACCGGCGACAACGGTGAACTGGTGTGGCGAGCCTATTCGATCTGTTCAGCGCCGTATGACGACTTTCTGGAGTTTTACTCCATCGTCGTCCCCGACGGCGCGTTTACCTCGCGGCTGTCGCAACTCAAGGTCGGCGATCAGGTGTTGCTGGAAAAGAAGAACTACGGCTATCTGACCACCGATCGCTTTGAATGCGGCAAGGATTTATGGCTGCTGTCCACCGGCACCGGACTGGCCCCGTTCCTGTCCATCCTCCAGGAATTTGACACCTGGGAACACTACGAAAACATCGTGCTGGTGCACAGCGTCCGTTACCGGCATGAACTGGCCTATGAGGAGTTCATACAGTCCTTCAAGGAAAATGAGCTGTTCGCCGAACATGCGCACAAGCTGAAGTATGTGCAGACAGTAACGCGTGATCAGGTTCAAGACTTGGCTTTGAATGACCGCATCACCACCTTGATCGACAACGGCGGACTGGAAGCCCATGTCGGGTTGCCGATCAATCAGGAGCGCTCCCGGATCATGATTTGCGGCAACCCCGACATGGTTCAGGAAACCCGGCAACTGCTTATTGACCGAGGGTTGACCCTGAGCCTGCGCGGCAAGCCAGGGCATCTGGCCGTGGAAAATTACTGGTGAGGATGAAATCTCCGGAAGCCGGCGTCAGGGTAGTTCCGGTTCCGGGCTGACTAGCCCCTGGTCAATCTGCTGGCCGTCGATATCGACGACCTCGAAACGCCAGCTGCTCCGACGATCAGCAACAGGATGATCAGGATTTCCCCGATCACCATGATTCCCGACTCTCGTGCTGACTATTCAACCACTTGGCTGGCCCAGTCGCGGGTCTTGAACCAGTAGTCATGCCGTTCTTGCAACCAGCCGTCTTGCTGGCGCAGCAGGATCCAATTGTTAAAAAAGTTTAGCGCGTCCGGATCGCCCTTGCGCAGCGCGAAACCCTCCATCCCTTGCATGAACGGTTCCGGGATCGGCAGGAACAGGGTTTCAGGATGTTTCAACGCCTCAAAAACCGGGGTTGGGGCGCTGGTGACGAAAGCGTGGGCTTTGCCGTTCAACACCTCCTGAAGCGCCAGCGCATCCTCATCGAACTGACGCAAGATCGCCTTGGGCATCAGCCGTTTCGCCACCGTGGCCGGGGTCGCGCCGCGTCGCACCGCCAGCGTCACCGCCGGTTGATTGAAATCGTCCAGACTTTTGAAGTCGTCCGCCAGCTTCCGGTTCGCCACCAGATGAGTGCCGGAGTGGGCGTAGGGCAGGGTGAAATTGACGGTCAGATTGCGTTCCGGGGTGATCGACAATCCGCCAATGATCAGGTCGAACTTGCCGGCCAGCAGCGCAGGAATGATCCCGTCCCAGGCGGTTGGCGCAAATTCGGCCTTGACGCCCAGATCTTCAGCCAGCCGCTTGGCCACATCGATCTCATAACCGACCAGTGCGCCGCTCTTGTCACGCATCGCCCACGGGATGAACGTGGACATCCCCACCTTGATCGCGCCGCGTTTCTTAATGGTTTCCAGCACACTGCCAGCAGCGAGTTGCTGATTGACGCTTTGGGCGCGGGCCAGCGGCGGCGACGACACTGCCAGCATCAACAGGGCGACGGTCAACAGCGTGAATAAACGGCGATTCATAGTGAAATCCTTCCAGGGGTTGGGATGAATGATCAATGTACCGCCGGTTAGGGAAACAGCAACCCGCCAATAATGGCATACAGCACCGCTGGCAACAGATTACCGACCCGGATTCGTCCAATGTCCGTTAGGTTGACGCCAATGCCGAGGATGAGTAGCCCGCCGGTCGCATTGACTGCATCCAGCACCGCGGGTTGCGACAGGAACGCCAACTGCCCGGCCAGCAGGGTAATCCCGCCTTGCACCACCAGCACCGGCAACGCCGAGAAGATGACGCCGACGCCCAGTGATGAAGCCAGCGCCACCGAGGCCACCCCATCAAGCAATGCTTTCAGCAGCAGAATACTGGAATCGCCCACAGTGCCGTCGCGGATTGAGCCGACGATAGTCATCGCGCCCGTCAGATACAGCAGGGTGGCGGTGACCAACCCTTCGACGAAGCGGCTGGAATCGGAACGGAGAATTTGCCGCAAGGTTTCCGCCAGTGTTTCCAGCCGTTCTTCAATCCGCAGCAGTTCGCCGGTGATTCCGCCCACCAACAGGCAGGCAATCGCCAATAGCGCGTGTTGCGCCTCCAGCGCCATGCGCAGGCCGATAGCGAGCACCGCCAGCCCCAGCGCCTGCATCAAAATCACTTTCAT
>JAJHPN010000247.1 GCA_020890855.1 Candidatus Contendibacter sp.
TGTTTGCCGCTTTCGGCGCGACGGTGGTTGGTCATACTCGCCAGCAGGGGGAAATTAACCTCGACCGGCTGGTGACGCCATTGCAAAACCGGACGGGCGATATTGCCGCCTGGGGGCTGGCGATTCCATTTCTGCGGCCCGGCGATGTGCCGCTGGTGGAAACTGAAGGAGATCGCTATCTGAAAGGCGTCGAGTTGCTGTATCGGCAGGCGCTGGATCGGGCTTTGAGTCGCCGGCAACCCGGTCAGGCGATTATCGCCCTCGGCCATTGCCACATGAGCGGCGGGCGGACTTCGGAAGATTCGGAGCGGCGACTGGTCATTGGCGGAGCTGAGGCGTTGCCGGTGGAGATTTTCGATCCGGTCATCGCCTATGCCGCCCTCGGTCATTTACACCGCGCCCAAAAGGTTGGTGGTCAGGAGCGGGTCCGCTATTCCGGGAGTCCGCTGCCGATGTCGTTCACCGAAATTGATTATCGGCATCAGGTGATTCGTATTGATTTGGACGGTGAAGCGGTGCGAGAAATTACGCCAATCCCAGTGAATGGTGGAAGGCGTTTTGTCGAACTGTTGCGAATCCCCGCCGATCCCGCGCCCATTGACGTGGTGCTGGAGTTGCTGGGGAAATTGGCTTTGCCCGATGCGCCCTTGAATGCCCAGCCATATTTGGAAGTGCAGGTGCAATTGACCGGCCCAGAGCCGGGATTAGCCGCCCGGATTGATGCGGCGCTGGATGGCAAGCCGGTGCGGCGGGCCAAAATCAGGTCATTCAGCCCGCAGGCTCAGGCGGAGAGCGGAGCCGCCCCGCCATCGCTGGATGATCTGGGCCGCCTGCAACCCGATGATATTTTCCGCAAACTGCATCGTAGTCGCTTTGGCGGCGAACCGACGGCTGAACTGCTGGCCGTGTTCACCGAACTGGTGCGGGAAGCGGACACGGAGACTGCGCCATGAAAATTCTCGCCATTCGCGGTAAGAATCTGGCGTCGCTGGCGGGGGAGTTTGCGATTGATTTTCGCGAAGAACCGCTGGCGTCTGCCGGCCTGTTCGCCATTGCCGGGCCGACCGGATCGGGCAAAAGCACCTTGCTTGATGCGCTGTGTCTGGCGCTGTACAACAACACGCCCCGGCTGGTCAAAGCCGGTGTTCAGGGACCGTTGCCCGACGGCGGCGACCGCACCATCACCCCGCGGAACCCGGCCAATGTGTTGCGCCGGGGCGTTGGCGAAGGCTTCGCTGAGGTCGATTTTGTCGGCAATGATGGCGATGAGTACCGCGCCCGCTGGATCGCCCGGCGCGCCGGCGGCAAGGCCAGCGGCGATTTGCAGCAGGTCAAAATCAGCCTGATCCGGTTAAGCGATCACCAACCGGTCGGCAGCGTTCGCACCGAGACGCTTGACGAAATCAAACAGCGGATCGGCCTGTCGTTTGAGCAATTCACCCGCGCCGTGCTGCTGGCTCAGAACGAGTTTGCCGCGTTTCTGAAAACCGATGAAAACGACCGGGCACTGCTGCTGCAAACCCTGACCGGGCTGGAGGCGTACAGCGGGATTTCGATTCGCGCTTTTGAACGCGCCAAGGCGGAACAGCAGGCGTTGCAGGCTTTGACTGGCCAGCTTGCCGGCCAGCAACCGCTCGCTGCCGAACTTCGCGCCCAACGCGAACAGGAGCGCGATGGCGCCCTGGCAGAAGCCGTAGCGCTGGAGCAGCGCCGGATCGAACTGGATCGGCAATATCAGTGGCATGAGACGTGGCAAAAGCTGAAACAGACCGAACAGCAGGCGCTGGCGAGGGTTCAGCAAACCCGCATCGCCCAGGCTGACGCTGCGCCCCGACAGGCTTATTTCGCCCAGGTTGAAGCGGTGCAGGACGCCCGACCCTTGCTCGTGGAGTTGGATCGCGCTGTCGGAGAAGCTAAGAAAGGCGGCCTGGCGGTGATCGATGCAGAAAGCCAACTGAAGGCAGCGCAGCAAGTCCGGCAGCGAGCTGATGAGGCATTGGCGAAGGCCCGACAAGCGGTTGTCGACGCCGAGCAGGCCAAAACCGCCGCTAATCCCGATCTGGATCAGGCCAAGGCGCTTGAGACGGCAATCAAGACCCTGGCGCCCGGTCATGCCGCTGCCCTTAAAATCCGCAATGAAACCCGTGATGCTGAAACTACCGCGCAGCAAATCCTGAGTGGTAAACAGGCTGAACAGCAGCAAACTGCTCAGGCGCTGCAAACGGTTCAGGATTGGCTGGCCGCGCATGAAACACTGCAAGTTTTGGCAGAAAACTGGTCGCGCTGGGAGGTGCTGTTTAATGACGCCGCTACAGCTCAAACCCGTTTAGGTGAAATTGAACGGACTCTTGGCGCCCACCGCCAGGATCAACAGCAAAAACAGCAGATGCAGCAACAAGCCGCCGCCGCTTTCGCCAAAGCCGAAGCTGCATTTCATGCGGCGGAAGCCCGGTTGCAAACGGCAATTCAGGGATTGGCCAGTTTTAATGCCGAAGAACTGGCCGCACAACGAAACATTGCTGAAACCCGGCGTAATCAACTGGAAAGCACCGCAAGGTTATGGACAGCATTAGTCAATTCCCGGACTCGCCGGCAGCAACTGGATGATGAAAGCGGGATCATTCAGGATCAAATGGCCCAAGCGGAAGCAGGATTAACGCAACTGCTGGCGGAAAAGCCGATGATTACTGCCCGGCTGGAACAGGCTGAAAAGACGCTGAAAATTGCCGAAGCAGCTTGCGCCAAGAATGTTGAAACCTTGCGGGAAAACCTTGAAACCGGATCGCCTTGTCCGGTCTGCGGCGCGCTGGATCACCCTTATGCCACTGGTGATGCGCCTTCTCATGCTTTGTTGATTGCATTTAAGAATGAAGTGGCGCAATGCCGGCAAGCTCTGGAATCTCTGATTAAACAGGAAAGCGCGCAACAAACGACTTTGAATAGCAGTCGGCAACGATTGGCCGCCATTGCCAAAGAGCGGGAACCTTTGATCAGCGCCATTGAGCGCGACACGGTTGCCTGGAATGATCAACCGGTTTCTGCGGAATTAACCACGGTGGCTGATACCGATTGTTTGTCCTGGTTTTCAGCAAAAATCCAGCACGTTCAGTACCAACTTGAAACCCTCGTCCAGCAAGAAAGCGCCCAACGTAAAGCCATTGAAATCAGGGAGCAAGCCCAACAGTATTGGGATCAGGCTCAACAGCGTTATTCCGCAGTGCGGGATGCGTTAAACACCGCACAAACTGCGCTTGATAAAATGATTAACGCCGTTAATGTCACCACAGATCAACAGGTAAAAGCGGCCCAACAACGCAATGATCGATTAATGGCGCTCAATCCGGCCTTTCCTGGTTCAGACTGGTGGGAAGCATGGGAAACCAATCCTGACGCCTTTTACCAGCAGCAACAACAGCGGGCTAAAAAATGGAATCAGCAGCATAAACAGGCTGAAGATTTGCAAACCAGGCTTGGTGGATTTGCGATTGAAATCAAAGGATTATTTGAGGCAATGGTTGAAAAAACAGCGCAAAAACAACTGGCGGCTGACAATTTTGCAATCGTTGATCGCACTCTTCAGGATAAACATCAGCAAAGAAAAAACCTGTTTAATGGATGTCCGATTGCGGAGGTGGAAAGTGGGTTTGATAAAATCATTGCCGAAGCCAGAATGCTGCGCCAGCGACAAGAGCAGGCGGCGCAGAAAGCAAGAGATGATCACACTCAGGCGGCAACCGCGTTAAATGCAGCACAGCAACACGTTATGGACATTGACGAGGCTCTGGAAAAGGTAAGGATTGATTTGGATTACTGGATCACGGTGTTTAATCAGCATTATTCAGGAAAATCGCTCGATCTACCGCAACTCCGCGCCTTGTTGATCCATGATCACGACTGGCTAAAGCTGGAACGCAGCGTATTACAAAAACTAGCTGATGATGTACAGAAAGTGGAAGCTACGTTCAAGGTCTGCCAATCGCAACGGGACGATCACGAACGGCAACGCGCCAATCTCGATTCGCTGGATGTGGTGCAAGCGGATCAACAACAAATCAGCGCAGCATTAACCGCCGCAAGGAGTCGGCATCATGAAGCCGCCCTTGATCTTCGCCGCGATGATGAGCGCCGAACAGCAACAGCGACTTTGCAGGACGCCATCGTCAAACAGGCGGCAACAACCGAAATCTGGGAGAAATTAAATAGCCTGATTGGCTCATCCGACGGCAAGAAATTCCGCAATTACGCCCAGCAATTTACCCTTGAAGTCTTATTGGGTTACGCCAATCACCATTTAGCCAACCTCTCCCGCCGCTATCGACTGGAACGGGTTCCGGAAAGCCTGGCGTTGATGGTCATTGATCAGGATATGGGTGATGAATGCCGCTCAGTGCATTCGCTGTCGGGCGGCGAATCGTTTCTGGTTTCACTGGCATTGGCGCTTGGTCTGGCTTCGCTGTCTTCCAATCGAATCCGGGTGGAATCGCTGTTCATTGATGAAGGTTTCGGCAGTCTCGACGCTGATACTTTGCGCGTCGCCATGGACGCGCTGGATCAGTTGCAAGCGCAAGGGCGCAAAGTGGGGGTGATCTCCCATGTCCAGGAAATGACTGAGCGGATCGGCGTGCAGATTCAGATACAGCGGCAATCCGGAGGGCAGAGCCGGGTGGAAGTGCGGAATATTTAACGGAGCTTCGTTGCAGCCGAAGCCCAATGAATCAGGAGCATTGGCGATGAAAAACGCTGATTACGGTTCCCATCCCTCCACACCAGTCAAACTGTCTTCCCGAGTTGTGGTTGATCGGGAAACGGTTGAGCTCAAACGGTTGGAAAAGCGCATCGGCCGGGTGCATTTGCAGCAGCGGCTGGGAATTGAAGCTGATCACGCTACGCAGGTGTTCGGCCGAGGTCGAACCTTCTTCCACATCGAAAACTG
The DNA here is from genome assembly GCA_020890855.1 of Candidatus Contendibacter sp. Classification (GTDB taxonomy): domain Bacteria; phylum Pseudomonadota; class Gammaproteobacteria; order Competibacterales; family Competibacteraceae; genus RXIV01. The sequence continues at coordinate 4,934 of JAJHPN010000247.1, forward strand.
GTACTCGATTCACGCCTTGATCCGGCTAGCCTTGCGCTGCACCGGCCTGTATGACCGGGGGTTGCGTAACGCGACTGACATCAAGATTCGTCACAATGAGATCATCCTGCCCCGATTGCCGCCGGCATTCGACGGCTTCACCGTGCTGCATCTCAGTGACCTACATCTGGATATGGATTCAACCTACCCGACCGCGCTCATCGATCGGTTGCGCCAAGTGGCGTATGACCTCTGCGTGATCACCGGCGATTTCCGGGTCAAAACCCACGGTCCTTACGATGCCGCTCTCACTGCGCTGGCTCAAGTGAGCCGGCATCTGCGCGGTCCCATTTACGCGATCCTTGGCAACCACGATTCCATCCGGATGGTGACGGGGATCGAAGCCTTGGGCATTATCTTGTTAATTAACGAGTCAGTGATTATCGAACGCAATGGCGCATTCGTTTATCTGGCGGGCATTGATGATCCACATTATTTTCAGGTGGACAATTTCGACCGCGCCGCCCAGCACATCCCGCCGGACGCCGCCGCCATTTTACTGTCCCATTCACCGGAACCCTACCAGCGGGCCGTCCATGCCGGGTTTGATCTGATGCTCAGCGGTCATACCCACGGCGGCCAGATTTGTCTGCCGGGCGGCGTCGCTCTGATGACCAATGCCGATTGTCCCCGCTCGTTCTGCAAAGGGGCCTGGCGTTACCAGACCATGCAGGGTTACACCTCCGCTGGTTCCGGCGCTTCGGTGGTTGGCGTGCGGTTCAACTGCTCGCCGGAAATCACTTTGCATCATTTGCGGACTCCGCTGACTTTTCAAGAGGATTGATTGATGAACGCGAAGCGCATTTTGATTGTGGAAGACGAGCAGCCAATCCGTGAAATGGTGATGTTTGCGCTGGCCAATGCCGGTTATGACGTGCGGGAAGCCGCCGACGCCCGGCAAGCTCAGGTCCGCATTGCCGAGCACCTGCCTGATCTGATGCTGCTGGACTGGATGCTGCCCGGCATTAGCGGGATTGACTACGCCCGCCGGCTTAAAAAGGAGGATCTGACCCGGGATTTGCCGATCATCATGTTGACCGCCCGTGCTGAAGAGGAGGACACCGTGCAGGGCCTGGAAAGCGGCGCGGATGATTACATGACCAAACCGTTTTCTCCCCGCGAGCTGGTAGCGCGGATTCGGGCGGTATTGCGGCGCGGTGGGCCAGCGGGAGAAGATGAAATGCTGCGCGCTAATGGCCTGTCCCTTGATCTAGCCAGCCACCGGGTGAGCGCCGGTGAGACTCTGCTGGAGATGGGACCGACCGAATACCGGCTGCTGGAGTTTTTCATGGCGCATCCGGAGCGGGTCTATAGCCGGGGACAACTGCTGGATCGGGTGTGGGGCAGCAATGTGTATGTCGAGGAGCGGACTGTCGATGTGCATATCCGCCGGCTGCGCAAGGCGCTGGAGCCACACGGGCACGATGCGTTGATCCAGACCGTGCGTGGCGCCGGCTACCGCTTTTCGACCCGGATTTGACGTGTCCCCCTCGTGGCGAATCGTGTGGCGGCAATTAACGCTGCTATTTTTGGCGGCGGCGCTGCTGGGTGGGATCACCGGCTACCTGTTGCTCTGTTTGCTGTTAGCAGCGCTGAGCAGCCTGGGCTGGCAACTCTGGCGATTACACCGGCTGGATCAGTGGCTGGACGGCGACCGGGAGGCCGGCCCGCCGCCTGCCGGGCCGGTTTGGGACGGCATTCAGGCGCACATCGCCCGGCTGCGCCGGCAAAACCGCAAGCGCAAGCGCAAACTCAGCCGGTTATTGGAACAGTTCCAGCAGGCTATCGCCGCATTGCCGGATGCAGCCGTGCTGTTGACCGAGGACGACAAACTGTTGTGGTGTAACGACCGATCGCGTCCGCTGCTAGGACTGGCGGCGGGCCGGGATCATGGCCTGCCGATTACTCACCTGCTGCGCCATCCGGATTTTGTGGCGTTTCTGAACCAGCGTCGCAACGGCGACAGCGTTGAATTCTCCTCACCGGTGGAGGACGGCTTGTTACTCAGCGCCCGAATTGCGCCCTATGGCAAGAAACAGCGGCTGTTGCTGGCGACCGATATTTCCCGGGTGCGGCGGCTGGAGCAGATGCGGCGCGAGTTTGTCGCCAACGTCTCGCACGAACTGCGAACCCCACTGACAGTGATTGCCGGCTATCTGGAAACCCTGCTGGATAGCGATGATCCGGCGCTGACCCTCTGGGAACAGCCGCTGCGGCGGATGCAACAACAATCCGGGCGGATGCTGCATATCATTGAGGATTTGCTGTTGCTGGCCCGGCTGGAATCGCAAAAGGAGCGGGCGCCGTTCAAGCCGGTGGCGGTGCCGGCGTTGCTGGCGGACATTGCCGAAGACGCCATTGCGATCAGTGGCGATCAAGGGCATCAGATCAGCATGGTGGCCGATCCCGGGTTATGGCTGCTCGGCTGTGAGAAGGAATTGCGTAGCGCCTTTGCCAATCTGGCCAATAATGCGGTGCGCTATACCCCGGCGGGCGGACAAATTGATTTGCGCTGGTTCGCCGATGAACAGGGTTTGCATCTGGTGGTAGCCGACAATGGCGAAGGGATTGCCCCGCAGCACGTGCCGCGCCTGACCGAACGGTTTTACCGGGTCAACCGGGATCGATCCCGCAGCAGTGGCGGCACCGGACTGGGTTTATCCATCGTTAAGCATATTTTGAACAACCACGGCGGTCAGTTGCGGATTGAGAGCGAGTTAGGCGCAGGCAGTGTATTTACCTGCGATTTTCCCCCTGAACTGCGGGTAGCGTCGGGATGCAGCGAACCGGAATCCCGGTGATAGACTGGATTGAGTAATTACGAGGAAATCTTGATGAAATTGCTACTGGTTCGCCACGGAATTGCCGAAGAAGCGGAAACCTTTATTTCTGGTGGTGATTCCGACGGTCAGCGGTCATTGACCGATGTTGGGCGCAAGAAGATGCGTAAGGGGGCTAATCGGCTGCGCTCGCAGATTAGGCAAATCGATTTGCTGGCGTGCAGTCCGCTGTTACGCGCTCGCGAGACCGCCGAGATTATTGCCCAGGTTTTTGGCAATCTGCCGGTTATCGAGCGTCCCGAACTGGATTTTGGTTATCCACCAGAGGCGGTGGCGGTATGGCTGGCGCAATGTCCGGTTAAGAACCTGGTGGCGGTGGTCGGCCACGAGCCACAACTGAGTTTGCTGACCGGCCTGTTGCTGGCGAATGTGGCGCAACCCTTGCTGATTTTCCGCAAGGGTGGAATGGCGCTGATTGAATTCAGCGGGCGGGTGGAAGCAGGCGCTGGAACCTTGCTGTGGGCCTTGACGCCGGGGCAGTTGCGCAGCCTCAAGCAGGACTAAAAAGCTGTATAAAGCGGCCTCTAAGACCAACTCGTTAACCTTATAACCCTTGACCTTTAAAAATGCCTTCCGACATCGCCGCCGCCATTGACTTAGGTTCCAACAGTTTCCACATGATTGTGGCCCGCATTAACAACGGTCAGATTCAAATGCTGGATCGGCTGCGGGAAATGGTGCAACTGGCCACCGGGCTGGATGGCCGCAATCGGCTGTCCGAAGAATCGCAGCAACGGGCATTGGCCTGTCTGGCGCGGTTTGGTCAGCGCCTGCGCCATATTCCACCGACGCAACTCCGTATTGTCGGCACCAATACCTTGCGGCTGGCTCGCAATAGCGCCGAATTTCTGGCCCGGGCCGAGACCGTGCTGGGCCATACCGTCGAAATCATTAGCGGTCCCGAAGAAGCGCGGCTGATTTATCTGGGGGTGATGCACAGCGTCGCGGCCATTTCGGGGCGGCGACTGGTGGTGGATATTGGCGGCGGCAGCACCGAATTGATTATCGGCGAGCAGTTTGAACCACTGCATCTGACCAGTTTGAAAATGGGCTGCGTCAGTATCAGCCGTGCCTGTTTCGATGATGGCCGAATCACTGAGGCCCGGTTGCACAAGGCGGAATTGATCGTGCAACTGCGGCTGGAGCCGGTCAGCGAGGAGTATCGGGATTTAGGCTGGCAAGTCGTCACGGGCGCATCGGGTACGATCAAGGCCATTCAGGAAGTCGTGACCCGCGAAGGCTGGAGTCGTGAAGGGATTACCCTGGAGGCGTTGCGACGGTTGCGTGGGGCCTTGCTGGAAACCGGGCAGTGCGCTGCGCTGGCGAGCCGCTGGCAACTGGAGCCGGCCCGCGCCACGGTATTCGCCGGCGGCTTCGCGGTGTTGCATGGACTGTGCGAGACGCTCGGCATCGTGCGCCTGGAAGTCTCCGACGGGGCGCTGCGCGAAGGGGTGATTTACGACCTTCAGGGCCGCATCCACCATGAGGATGTGCGAGATCGCACCATTGCCGCGATTACCCAGCGCTACGGTCTGGACGATGCCCAAGCGCAGCGGGTTCTCGCCACGGTCCGGGAATTGTTAATTCAAGTTTGCGCGGCCTGGAATCTGGAAACGGCCGAGTCTGCGCATCTGCTGGACTGGGCGGCCCGACTGCATGAAATCGGCTTGCTGCTTTCCCATCAGGATTACCACAAACACGGCGCCTATATTCTGGAACACGCCATTCTGCCGGGGTTCTCGCGCAGTGATCAGCGTTTGTTGGCGGCGTTGGTGCGTCGGCATCGCCGCTCATTCCCGGCGGACGCCTTTACTCACCTGCCCAAGGAATGGGTGCAGCCGATCCAGCGCCTGGCGGTGCTGTTACGGTTGGCGGTCATGCTGCACCGTAGCCGCAGTCGGCAGCCATTGCCGGTATTGGGGTTAAATGTGAGTGGGCAACGATTGGAATTGCGGTTTCCCAACGGCTGGCTGACTGCGCATCCGCTGACCCGCGCTGATTTGGAAAACGAAGCAGGGTCTTTGCGAAAGGCGGGATTCCGGCTGGAGTTTGGTTAACACTGACAACAACAACCATGATGATGGTACAGACCCTGTTTCTGTTACTTCGGGCGTCCGACCAGCTTGAAACGGCAAAAATCTGATCCATAATTTATCATGGTGATAAGCTATATGCCCCGCTTATGGAAAAAAGACCCAGGATCGCTTGCTCCACCGAATGGAAGCAGGCGCGACATCCGTGGCGGGCCATTGCTCGATTTGGCTGCTTTGCAGGCCTTGGTATCGGATGGGACGTTAGGAGAGAACGAGGTCTGGGTAGCTACGGATCGCTGCGAGAAGGACCTGCAAAACTGGCAGTGGAATTACAGAGATGTTCTTCACATGCTCACCCTCTTGAGAACGACAGATTTTAAAAAAGCCCAGTGGTGTCAGGTGAAGGGTGGAGAAATGTACCCCTGCGATGGCTATGTGTTGCGCTACGACTGCGAACGGCGCGCGCGAAATGTGCGTGGCCTTGAGGTGTATATGAAGTTCTCCGTGACCGAAGAGGGCCAGATGAATCTGGTGCTGGTTTCGTGTCACGGCTCTCGCTAGGGAGAAGAGAATCATGACGAAATTGACTGAAGATCTTGAATTGTGCCCGGCGTGCCGGAAAGGTTGCCTGATGGCCGCCCAGTACACCCGCGCGTTTGAACTGAAGGGCAAACATGTCGAGGTGCAACTACAGACCTCGGTGTGTGACGCTTGCGGTGAAACGACCACCAAGGCTTCGCAGCATCGGGAAAACCTGCGTGCCCTGGCCGAACGTAAGACGCACTACGGCAACGTGCTGATGGGCGAGGAAATTCTTGCGCTGCGCAAGCATTATGGTCTGACGCAACAGCAGGCGTCAACCATTTTTGGCAAAGGCAAGATCGCGTTCTCCCGCTATGAATCCGAAACCAGTTACCCGGACGAGAGCACGACTCTTCTATTGACGCTGGCGATTGAGAAAGCTGAAGTTATGAAATGCCTGGCTGATAAGGCCGGGGTAGAGCTGCCGTTATGGCCCGAACGCTGCGAAGATGATCGTGGCGTGAAGCTGCGGCTGATTCAGGGGGCGCGTGTTCCTGCAATGACAATGCGGCAACAAACCATGCAGCCGGATTTTTCGCCGGGGCCGTTCGCGTCCAACATGCTACTCGGTCCGGTTAGACCTATCATTTTTCCCGTTGCATCCAATGATTCTGTCGATCTGCCCGAGGTCGTTGTATCGTGAAAACTGCGCCGATCCAGTTGCTACAGGTGGCCTTCAGGAAGGTGCAGGTCGAAGTCGATGAGCAACACGCCCCACCAGAGCCACTCAATCCTTTTACAACGATCTTTGTTTTTGATGGGGTCAACATCAGCACTGAGTTCGGTATTGGTGAGGCCGAACCCCATCACGAGCGGGGGCGGCTGTTCGTCGTCACGCTGCGCGTAGTAGTTGATAACCAATCTGC
>JAJHPN010000224.1 GCA_020890855.1 Candidatus Contendibacter sp.
AGAAACGGCGGAAAGCCAATCCCGAACACTGCGCCAATATCGCCGTCGCGGGGACTGCGAATCACCTTTTCATCCCAACACCGCGCCGCTTCATTCAGCATCGCCAATACGCACCGCTCCACGATCTCATTAGCATCGACCACCTTGTCGCCACTCACGCCCAGTACCGGATAGACGGTTTTATCCACCGGCTTTTCACCCGGTTTAACACCCTCGTAAAGATAAAAACCCTTCTTGTTTTTGCGCCCATAACGGCCATCGATCAGCAGCAGATCAGCCACGCCTGCCGGTTTCATTCGCTCGCCAAACGCGGCGTACAGAATCGGCCCGACCTTGGAACCGACATCAATGCCTACTTCATCCAGCAATGCGAACGGGCCGATTGGGAAACCAAACTGCGTCAACGCCCGATCAATCGCGTCAATCGCGACGCCTTCACTGAGCAGATAACCGGCTTCATTCAGATACGGGGCAAGAATGCGATTAACGTAAAACCCGGCTCCGTCCTGCACCACGATCACGGTTTTGCCCTGACTGCGGCCCAATTCGACAGCAGTCGCAATGACTTCCGGCGCGGTTTGCCGGGTGGCGATGATCTCCAGCAGCGGCATCTTCTCCACCGGTGAAAAATAGTGCATCCCGATCACGTTTTCCGGTCGCTGCGCCGCCTCGGCGATTCGGGTAATCGGCAGCGATGAGGTGTTGGTGGCGAAAATAGTCGTTGGCCGGCAATTCGCTTCCACCTCGGCCACGAGGCGCTGTTTAAGCGCCAGGTCTTCAAACACCGCTTCAATCACCACATCCACATTCTGAAAGCCGGAAAAATCCAGCGTCGGCGTCACCCGCCGCCGTTCCTGTCCGGCCTCGAAAGCGGTGATCGAGCGCCGATGCAGGCGTTTTTGAATCAGCCGGTCGAGGTGAGCCAGACCGCGATTCAGCCCGGCGGCGTCCTGATCTTTCAATCGCACCGGCAGTTGCGCTTTGCTGCTGGTCACATAGCTGATCCCCGCCCCCATCAATCCAGCGCCCAATACCCCAATTTTCCGCACCGGGCGTGGTTGCACCGCAGGATCAGCCACGCCGCTATCCTTCTTCAGCGCCGTGGTGGCGAAATAAATGCTCATTAACTGTTGGGCTTGCGGCGTCATCGCCAGTTCGCCAAAGCCAACCGCCTCGGCCTCCAAGCCTTTCTTGAACCCGTGATTGGCCCCGGTTTCGACGCAATCAATGATCCGCAACGGCGCTGGATAGTGGCCCTGGGTCTTGTTCAGCGCCTGCTCGCGGGCTTTCTGGAACAGCACCCGCCGTCCCAGGGGATTGTCCTCCAGCGCCAGCTTGGTCAGGCCCTTAAGCGAGAACAAACTGCCGGGCTGGCGCGGCGCGGCGCGGCGCGGCTGGAGCTTTTTCACCAGCGCAACAGCGGTTTGCAACAGAATCGGCGCGGCCACGACCTCATCGACCAGCCCCATCCGCCGGGCTTTCAGCGCGTTCAGATGTTTGCCGGTCAGCATCAAGCCAAGCGCAGCGGGAATGCCGATCAGCCGGGGTAGCCGTTGCGTCCCGCCGCTGCCCGGCAGCACGCCAAGCATCACTTCCGGCAGACCCAGCGCCGTCTTCGGGTGATCAGTGCACACCCGGCCCTGACAGGCCAGCGCCAGTTCCAGTCCGCCGCCCAGACATGCGCCATCAATCGCCGCGACCACGGGCGTCTTGAAATTCTCCAGCCGGTCGAAAAAGCGTTGCCCGGCCAGCGACAGTTCGGTCGCCTCGCCGGCAGTCCGGCAGGCTTGCAGCATGTGGATGTCGGCTCCGGCGATGAACGAACCGGGTTTGCCGCTGATCAGCACCACGCCCTGCACCGTGGCGTCCTGTTCCAGTTGATCGAGCAGGGCGTTGGCCTCGCTGACAAACTCCGCTTTAAGAGTGTTCTGACTTTCGCCAGGGACATCAATCGTTACCACGGCGACGCCATCCTCGCGCACTGCCGGGTGAAACACGGTGAACTTTGCTTCGGTCGTCATGGTGGCGTCTCCTATGCCGCTTCCAGAATCAGCGCTGCGCCCAGTCCGCCCGCCGCGCAGGCGGTCGCCAGTCCCAACCCGCCGCCGCGTCGCCGCAATTCGTTGAGGGTCTGCATGATCATCCGCCCGCCGGTCGCCGCGAACGGATGACCGTAAGCCAGCGAGCCACCCAGCACATTCACCTTGTCCATATCCACCTCGCCGATGGGTTCATCCCGGCCCAGTTGTTCGCGAGCGAATTGCCGCGACGGCCAGTTCTTGAAATTAGCCAGGGTTTGCGCGGCAAAGGCTTCGTGAATATCGATCAGCGCCAGATCGCGCAAGGCGATCCCCGCCCGATCCAGCGCAATGGGCGTGGCGTAGGACGGCCCCATCAGCCCATCGTTGAACGGGTCCAGCGCGGCAAACGCATAGGAACGGATGAAGCCCAGCGGTTCAAACCCCAGTTGCCGGGCGCGTTGCTCCTTCATCACAATCAGCGAGGTCGCGCCATCGGTCAGCGGGGTGGAATTGGCGGCGGTCACCGTGCCGTGCTTGCGGTCAAAGGCGGGCCGCAGCTTCGCCAGTTGCTCCAGGCTGGAATCGCCCCGGATGTTGTTGTCGCGCTCCAGACCGTCCTTGAACGGTGGAATGAAGGCGCGCATCACTTCGCCCGCCAATTTGCCCTCGTCCCAGGCCCGCTGGGCGAGCTGGTGCGAACGCAGGGTAAAGCGATCCTGTTCTTCGCGGCTGATGCCGTGATTCTTGGCCATCTGTTCGGCGATGTCGCCCATGCCCAGGTTGGTCGAGTAATCCTTGATTGCGGGCGATACCGGAATCAGGTCGGCGGGCCGGATCGCCTTGAACAACGCCAGTTTTTCACTCAGGGACTTGGCCTTGCTGGAATGAATCAGCGCCCGCGACAGCTTCTTGGAGGTCTGAATCGGCAGCACTGAGGTGGAATCACAGCCGCCCGCCAGACCGATCTCAATTTCACCGAGCAGGATCGCCTGGGCAATCTCCACCACCGACTGGAAGCTGGTCGCGCAGGCGCGGGTCACGGTATAGGCGTCGGTGCGCGGATTCATCCCCGCGCCGAGCAGCACTTCGCGGGCGACATTGGGCGCTTCGGGAATCAGCCCAACGCAGCCGTAGACCATCCGCTCAATCAGCGCCGGATCGAGGTTGATCCGGCTCAATAGCTCGTTGGTCACCATCACGCCCAGATCAATAGCGTTAAGGTCTTTATAGGCAGTCAGTTGCCGGGCGAACGGGGTTCGCAAGCCGGCGATAATGGCGACCCGCTCGCCGGGGGTATTCATCGAATTGACGGTAGCCACGCAGTTTTCCTCCAGTTTTGGGGGGCGGGCGGAAACCCGCAGTGTGGCGCTATTTCATCAAAGATTTGAAGGATTTGCTTGTACGATATGGCGATGAACGGGGCGATTAGCCCACCAAATCCACGCCTTCATGGCGCAACAGCCAGCGCTTGATCGCCAGCGGATCGCCGGTCACTGCGCCGGCATAGCCGCCCAAGCCTTGCCGCGCGACCACCCGATGACAGGGAATCAGGATCGGCGCCGGATTAGTGCGACAAGCGGCGCCGACCGCCCGGGCGGCGGTGCCGAGTTGCCGCGCCAGTTCGCCATAGGTCAGCACCGTCCCGATCGGAATAGCCTTTAACGCGGCCCACACCCGCTGCTGGAACGTCGTCCCCGCCAGCATCAACGGCGCCGTTAGCGGGGCATCGGCATCGCGGAAATAGGCCGCCAATTGGGCAATCACCGCAGCCGTCGCCGCATCAGCGGGCGGCTGTTCGGGAGTGTTGGCGGACAGATAATCCAGGGTGCTGGCTGCCTCGCCGGTCATGACGACACCGACGCAACAGCCGAAAGGCGCGGTGATAATCGCCTGATAAACCTCATGAGTGGTCATTTCGTTACTCTATTCACTGAACATAGATCAACCAGTCGCGGCCCGCGTCGCCATACACGATAAAGTGCGGATTCAGCAACGAATCCCCGGTGTTATAGCGTAGCGGCCACCCGGTTTCCACCGACACCACCCGCCCGCCCGCAACTTCAACAATGGCCTGAGCGGCGGCGGTGTCCCATTCCGAGGTCGGGCCGAGCCGGGGATAGACATCTGCCGATCCCTCCGCCACCTGACAGAGTTTCAGGGAACTGCCAATCGTGATCAGCGCATGCGGCCCCAGCGCGGCGACGAAGCGCTGCAAGCCCGGCCCGCCATGCGAACGACTGCCGACCACCCGCACCGGTTGACCCGGCGATAACGGTTTGACCTGAATCGGTTCCGGGGGTTGACCGGATTCCTCGCGGAACGCGCCATAACCGCGGGCGGCGAAATAACAGCGTCCTGTCACTGGAATCCGCACCACGCCCAGCACCGGCTCGTGAGCCTCGATCAGAGCGATATTGACCGTGAACTGACCGTTGCGCTGCACGAATTCCTTGGTGCCGTCCAGTGGATCGATCAGCCAATAGCGCCGCCATTGCGAACGTTCGGCAAAGGGAATCGCCGCTGATTCTTCGGACAGGATGGGAATATCCGGGGTCAGGCGTTGCAGACCGGCGACAATAGCGTGGTGGGACGCTAAATCGGCGGTGGTCAGCGGACTGTCATCCGCCTTGGCCGCGACATCGAACGCTGTCGCGTAAATGTCGAGAATCCGCGCACTGGCCTCAGCCGCCAGCGCCCGCACCGGTTCCAGCCAGTTTATCCATTGATCGCGCATACCCACTCACCCCGATTCAACCCCGGCGGGAAGCCGGTTCGGCAATAAAAAAGGGCGACCCGGAAAGGATCGCCCTGTTGTTCCAGTCATCGATCCGTTCAGGACGACTTGACGGCCAGCTTTTCCTTGATGCGGGCCGCCTTGCCTTCCAGACCGCGCAGGTAATACAGCTTGGCGCGGCGCACATCGCCCCGGCGCTTGACGGTCAGGTCGGCTATCGCCGGGCTGTAGCTCTGGAATACCCGTTCCACGCCTTCGCCATGGGAGATTTTCCGCACGGTGAACGCCGAATTCAGACCACGATTGCGCTTGGCGATCACGACGCCTTCAAACGCCTGCAACCGTTCGCGATTGCCTTCCTTGACCTTGACCCGCACCACCACGGTGTCGCCGGGATTAAAGGCCGGGAGTTCACGGGTCATTTGTTCCCGTTCAAACTGTTCCACCAAGTTGCTCATCACACAATGCTCCACGTTGTTCCGGGACTGCGCCGGCCATTCCGACGGGTCCCGCTGGCTTTCGATGTTCTTGAATAAACTCGTCCAGCAATTGTTGATCCCGGCGATCCAGCGCCCGCAACGCCGGCAAATCAGGCCGGCGCAACCAGCTTCGCCCCAGCGCCTCACGCCGTCGCCAGCGGGCGATAGCGGCGTGATCGCCACTCAACAGCGTGGCCGGCACCCGCTGCCCATCAATCGCTTCTGGCCGGGTGTAATGTGGGTAATCCAGCAGCCCGGCCATAAACGAATCCTGCTCGGCGGATTGATCGTCATTCAGCGCCCCCGGCAGCAACCGGGCGACGGCGTCGATGATCACCAGCGCCGCCAGTTCGCCGCCGCTGAGAACGTAATCGCCAATCGACCATTCTTCATCAACCTCGGCGTCGATCAGCCGCTCGTCAACGCCTTCATAGCGACCGGCCAGCAGGATCAACCGGGGTTGACCGGCCAGCTCCCGCACCCCGTCCTGGGTCAAGGGCCGACCTTGCGGACTCAGGTAAAGCGTCTTGCCAGGCGGGTCGGCCGCTGCTCTGGCTCGCCGCAGCGCATCGCGCAAGGGCTGGACTTTCATGACCATGCCCGGCCCCCCGCCGTAGGGGCGATCATCAACGGTGCGATGCCGGTCGTGGGCGTCATCACGCGGGTCCCAGGCGGCGACTGTCAACAACTCACGTTCCACCGCCCGGCCAGTGACTCCGAAACGGAGCAGGGTTTCGACCATTTCGGGAAACAGGGTGATGACATCAATGCGCATGGCCAGGAAGATTCAGAAATCCGGGTCCCAGTCCACCCGCAGTTGGCGCTGTTCGAGATCAATTTCGACCACCACCTGCCCCTGCACGAAAGGCAGCAATCGTTGCCGCTCGCCTTTTACCACGATCACATCGTTAGCGCCGGTGGCGAACAGCGAGTCAACGATTCCCAGTTCGACCCCGTCCAGGGTCACGACCCGCAATCCGGTCAAATCCGTCCAGTAATACTCGCCGGGCTGGAGTGGCGGTAATTGTGAACGGCGCACCGCGATCTCGGCCTGCATCAGGGCCATGGCCTGATCGCGATCATCGCAGCCGGCGAATTTCAGCACCACGCCATCGCCGTGAGCGCGGCCGGCGACGATGGCAATCTCGCGCCACTGGCCTTTTTGCTGCAAAAAAAGTGGGTTATAGCGGATGATGCCGTCACGGGGATCGGTGTGGGAAAATACCCGTACCCAGCCGTCCAGCCCGAACAGACCGGACACCCGGCCCAGCACCACCCAGTCGTCGGTCATTCGGTCGCGACTAAGCCGCCGCCAACGACTGGCGGGCGCATTCCTTGATCAGACTGGCGACCCGCTCCGAGGGTTGGGCGCCCACGCCGATCCAGTACTGCACCCGGTCCTGATTCAGACTCAGCCGCACATCCTTGCCGCTGGCGATGGGATTGAAAAAACCGACGCGCTCGATGCAGCGCCCATCGCGCCGGTTGCGGCTGTCGGTAACGACTACGGTGTAAAAGGGGCGCTTTTTGGCGCCGCCGCGAGACAGGCGGATGGTGACCATGCGCTGTGCATACCTCTGGCGAATGCGGATACAAAAAGGCCGCCCATGCGGGGCAGCCGGATGAAGCTCGGGAGGATACCGGAAATTTGGCGCGTTTAACAGTGAGCTGGTTGTTCTTCCGGTAGAGCGCCGATCGCAGTAGCTGATCGGGTCAACACGGCGGCGGATCATTCCCGGATCACCGGGCAGCGCTGAATCCTTGACGGGTTGAGTTGGCGTGGCTTATCGCTTGAGCGGCGGCATCATTCCCGGCGGCAGTTTACCCTGCAAGCCGCGCAGCATTTTCATCATTCCGCCGCCCTTCATTTTCTTCATCACCCTCTGCGCCTGATCAAATTGTTTGAGCAAGCGGTTCACATCCTGGATCTGCGTTCCCGAACCGGCGGCGATCCGGCGTTTGCGCGAACCCTTGATCATGTCCGGGAGGCGACGCTCCTGCGGGGTCATGGAATTGATGATGGCGATCAGCCGTTTAACTTCCTTGTCCGCCGCCTGATCCTTGAGCGCCGCCGGGGCGGCATTGAAACCCGGCATTTTCTCCAGTAATCCAGCAATGCCGCCCATCGTCATCATCTGCTGCATCTGCTCGCGAAAGTCCTCCAAATCAAAGCCCTTGCCCTTCTGAACTTTCTGCGCCAGCTTGAGCGCCTTTTCCTTGTCGACTTTCTGTTCCAGTTCCTCGACCAGGCTCAGCACATCGCCCATGCCCAGAATGCGCGAGGCGACCCGGTCGGGAAAAAATGGCTCCAGCGCCGCAGTTTTTTCGCCAACGCCGAGAAACTTGATCGGCTGGCCGGTGATCTGTCGAATGGATAGCGCCGCCCCGCCCCGGGCGTCGCCATCGGTCTTGGTCAGCACCACCCCGGTCAGCGGCAACGCGGCGTTAAACGCCTGAGCGGTATTGGCGGCATCCTGGCCGGTCATGCTGTCCACCACAAACAGCGTTTCAATTGGCTCCAGCGCTGCGTGAAGCTGTTGAATCTCCGCCATCATCGCCTCGTCGATATGCAGCCGACCGGCGGTGTCCACGATCAACACCTCAAAACCGTGGCGGCGGGCGTGCTCCAGCGCCTGGCGAGCGATGGTTTCCGGCAACTGGCCAACTTCACTGGGGAAAAACTCGGCGCCGACCTCGCCGGCCAGCTTGCGCAACTGCTCAATGGCGGCGGGCCGGTACACGTCGCAACTGACCACCATCACCTTCTTTTTTTGGCGCTCTTTCAGCCAGCGAGCCAGTTTGGCGACGCTGGTCGTTTTGCCGGAACCTTGCAACCCGGCCATCAGCACGACCGCCGGCGGCGGCGTTCGCAGGTTCAATTCCGCATTCGCTTCGCCCATGGTTCGAATCAGTTCCTCATGGACGATCTTGATCAGGACCTGACCGGGCGTCAGGCTGAGCAGCACCTCTTGGCCGACCGCCCGGTCCCGCACCCGGTTGATAAAGTCCCGCACCACCGGCAGCGCCACGTCCGCTTCCAGCAGCGCCATGCGCACTTCGCGCAGGGCGTCCTTGATATTGTCCTCGGTCAGGCGGCCTTGGCCGCGCAGGTTCTTGACGGTGCGTAACAGGCGTTCACTGAGATTTTCAAACATGCGGGATCAAGCCTCGATAAGGATGGAACCGGCGGGATTATAGGGAAACTGGCGGGCCGGAACATTCCACACCGGTTCCATGCTTCAAGCGGTCCGGGTTCCGTGCCATGATGATCCTGAACCCTCGGTCCACGGAACTTCGCGATGAATACGGTGATTGGCGGACTGGCCGCCCTGCTTTACCTGCTGGCCGGCGGCTGGTTGACAATGCGGCTGGCCCGCGCTGGCGGCGGCGGTTCCTGGCCCAAGGGTGGCCCACTGACCCTGGGCTGGGGAGCGGCGCTGCTGCACGCCATGATTCTGGCCCAAACCGTCTTTCAGCCGGCTGGCCTCAACCTCGGCTTTTTCAACGCCCTGTCGTTCACCGCCTGGCTGATCAACGTGGTGCTGCTGGCGGTGGCGATGGTCCGGCCCGTCGAAAACCTGGGCATCATCATTCTGCCCTTTGGCGCGATGACCGTATTGCTGGGCCGGCTGTTTCCCACGGAGCGCATCGTCGCCGATCCCGACCAGTGGCCGCTGGAACTGCATATCCTGATCGCCATTCTGGCCTACTCGCTGTTTTCGCTGGCGGCGGCTCAGGCGTTATTGCTGGCGGTGCAAGATTATCGGTTGCGCCATCGCCGGCCCGGCGGCTTCCTGCGCGGCATTCCGCCCCTGACCGTCATGGAAAGTCTGTTGTTTCAGATGATCGGCGCGGGTTTCGTTCTGCTCGGCATCACGTTAATCAGCGGGCTATTCTTTCTGCACGACCTGTTCGCCCAGCATCTGGCGCATAAAGTGGTGCTGTCGTTCATGGCCTGGAGTGTGTTTGGGGTGCTGCTGTGGGGGCGCTGGCGGTTTGGCTGGCGCGGGCGCACCGCCATCCGCTGGACCCTGAGCGGTTTCACCTTTCTGGCGCTGGCCTACTTCGGTAGCAAGCTGATGCTGGAGCTGATTCTGCAACGCTATTGAGGGCCCGCACTGCGGATAGCACGGTGCGACTAACGGCGAATCTTGACAGCAGCCGCTGGTAAACCGTAAAAACCGTCTGTCTATTTCATTGAAGGTGATCACGGCTTGGACGATATCCACATAGGCGCTTTGTGCGTCGCGCTGGTCGTGCTGATTGGCTGTTCCGCGTTCTTTTCCGGTTCCGAGACCGGCCTGATGACGATGAATCGCTACCGCCTGCGCCACCGCGCCAAAGCCGGCGACAAGGCCGCGCAACGGGCCAGCCGATTGCTGGAGCGGCCTGACCGGCTGATTGGCCTGATCCTGCTGGGCAACAATTTCGTCAACATTCTGGCGTCCTCCCTGGCCACTATCATCGCCATCCATTTCCTGGGCGAAGCCGGGATTGTCGCTTCCACCATCGCCATGACCTTGATTGTGCTGGTCTTCGGCGAAGTCGCGCCCAAAACCCTGGCGGCCCTGCATCCGGAACGCATCGCCTACCCGGCGTCCGCCATCCTCGCGCCGATGCTCAAGTTCCTCTATCCGCTGGTGTGGTTGACCAATCTGGTGGTCAATAGCCTGCTGCGGCTGTTCCGGGTCACGATTCAGACCGGCGCTGCGCAACATTCCCTCAGCGCCGAGGAATTGCGCACCGTGGTGCTGGAAGCCGGGGTGATGATTCCCAAGCGCCACCAGACCATGCTGCTGAGCATTCTGGAACTGGAGGAAATCACGGTTGAAGACATCATGGTGCCGCGCAACGAAATCGCCGGCCTCGATCTGGACGACGACTGGGAAACGCTTGTCGCCCAGTTGAACCGCAGCCCTTATACCCGGTTGCTGGTCTATCGGGGCGCGATTGATCAAGTCGTGGGATTCCTGCACCTGCGCAAAGTCCTGAACCGGATGACCCAGAAGCCGGACTTCAGCCGCGCCGATTTGGAGAGCCTGATCCGGGAGCCGTATTTCATCCCGGAAGGCGCATCGCTGACCCGGCAACTGCTGAGTTTTCAACAACAGAAGCGCCGGATCGGTTTGGTCGTCGATGAATACGGCGATGTACTGGGGCTGGTGACGCTGGAAGATATTCTGGAAGAGATTGTCGGCGAATTCACCACTGACCCGGCCGCCAATGATCAGCGCAAACTGACTGCACGGGCCGATGGCGGCTATCTGGTCAACGGCCGGACCGCGATCCGGACCCTGAATCGGGCGCTGGACTGGCATTTGCCCACCGATGGCCCACGCACCCTGAACGGACTGGTGATGGAGCAACTGGAAGCGATCCCGGAACCGGGAGTCCGCCTGTCTCTGGCGGGACACCCGACCGAGATTGTTGAGATCGCCGGTAATCGGGTCAAAACTGCCGTGATCTGGCCGAATGCCGAGGCAAGCGCGGAGAAAGAGCATTCCTGAGGGGGCGTCGAGCGTCTGCTTTTCCCCTTTAATTTAACCCGGACTCCGCCCGCCATAACCAGTCTTCGATGCCGTTCTCCGGCTGATACTCGATCACGGCTTCCTGCAACAACGCCCGCACCGCCGGATAATCAAATTCGTGCGTCGCCCGGTCCAACCGTTCCAGCACATCCCGGATGACCGGCCAGGGCGGATGATCCTCGCGGGCGCGGCGGATCATGGGATGTGCGGTCGGCAGATCGTCGGCGCCAATCAACAGTTCTTCGCGCAATTTCTCGCCGCTGCGCAGATTGGTAAAGCAGATTTCCACATCACCCTCGGGATGGTCCGCATCGCACACCGTCAGCCCCGACAGCCGGATGAGCCGTCGCGCCAGATCGAGAATCCGCACCGGTTCGCCCATATCCAGCAGGAACAGGTCGCCGCCTTGGGCCATTGCGCTGGCCTGGATCACCAGTTGCGCCGCCTCCGGGATGGTCATGAAATAGCGTTCGACCTCCGGGTGGGTCACCGTCACCGGCCCACCCTTGCGGATTTGCTCCCTGAACAA
>JAJHPN010000069.1 GCA_020890855.1 Candidatus Contendibacter sp.
CCGGAGCCGGGCAAATTCTGGCCGCCGTCGGCCACCACCAGCGTCCCGGTAATGTAAGCCGCCAGCGGCGAAGCCAGAAACACGCTGAGTTGGCCGATGTCGTCCGGGGTGCCGAACCGGCCCAGCGGGATCATCTTCTTCAATTTGTCGGCGCTGCCGGCGGGAACCAGCCGGCGGACCCCCTCGGTGCCCTCAATCGGGCCGGGCGCAATGCTGTTGCAACGAATCCCGAACCGGCCCCATTCCAGCGCCAGATTGCGCATCATCTGATCAATGCCGGCCTTGGCCGCCCCGACATGGGCCTGGAACGCATAAGGCATGAACGCCTGGCCGGCGGAGATGAAAATGATATTGCCCCGGGTTTCCTTGAGTTGTTCAAAGCCGGCCCGGCAGGCGTGAAATGAACCCATCAGGTCAATATCAATCACCGACTTGAACCCGTTGGGGCTGATCTGCTCCGCCGCCAGCGGAAAGTTGCCGGCCGCGCCGCAAATCAGGGTGTGCATCGGTCCCAGTTCATCGCGGCAGCTTTGCATGGCTTTTTCCAGCGCCGGGTAGTCGCGCACGTCGGCGGAATGGGTCGAAACCCGCGCCCCGAGTTCCCGCAATTCCGCCGCCGCCGCGTCGAGCTTTTCCTGAGCCCGGCCAACGATGCCGAGATTGGCGCCCACCGCCGCAAAATTGCGGGCGATGCCGAGATTGATCCCGCTGCTGCCGCCGGTGATAAAGACGGTCTTGCCTTGAAACAGGTCTTTGGTGAAACAGGACGTGATGTTCATCAGATTCTCCGTGAGTGTGGTAAACCGCTCAAGCCTAAGTAAAAACACTGCGACACACCTAGCACGGTCTGGCTAACTTGACCGTTCCGACCGCCTTGCCGAGAATCCCCGGTCACATTACATCTTCGCGGAGCCGGTTATGTCTCTTACCCCCGAACAGCGCTACGACCTGCTGATCATTGGCGCCGGCATCAGCGGTCTGAGTATGGCCCATTATGCGACCGGCGCTGGTTTGAACGCACGAGTGCTGGAACAGGAACAGCGGGCCGGCGGTTGCCTGGATTCGCATCGCTTCACTGACGAACTGGACGGATTCTGGCTGGAACTGGGAGCGCACAGCGCCTTTAACTCCTACGGCCACCTGCTGGCGCTGCTGGAAGCGGCGCAGGCGCTGGACCGGCTACAGCCCCGCGCCAAAGTCGGCTTCCGGCTGGTTGTGAATGGCGCGGTACGCAGCATTCCCTCGCAACTGTCTTTTTCCGAACTGCTGCTCGCCCCGTTCCGCCTGTTGAGACTGAAAAAAACCGGGTGCAGCGTCGCTGCTTACTTCGGGCGCATCGTGGGTCGGCGCAACTATGCGACGGTCTTTGAACCGGCTTTCAATGCGGTGATTTGCCAGCCTGCCGGTGAGTTTCCCGCCGATGGCCTGTTCCGATCCCGGCCCCGGCGCAAGGATATTCCACGCGGGTTCACCCTGGCGGGCGGGCTGCAAACCATCGCCGAGGTTTTAGCTGATGGTCTCCCGGTGCAGTTTGGGCAAACCGTGCGAGACCTTCGGCGCGTGGGCGACGGTTTCATGGTTGAGGCCGACAGCGGCCAATATCACACCCGTTCCCTGTGCCTGGCTACGCCGGTTGCCGACGCGGCCCGATTGCTTCAGAAAGATTTTCCGCAACTGGCCGCAACCCTGGCGCAGATTCAAACCGCGACAGTGGAATCGGTCGGGGTCGCAGTTCCCAAAGCGCAACTGCGGTTGCCGCCGGTAGCCGGTCTGATTGGGCGGGATCAGGCGTTCTATTCCGTGGTGTCCCGCGATACCGTCCCTGATCCGGCCTGGCGCGGGTTTACCTTCCATTTCCGGCCCGGCGTACTGGACGAATCCGGCAAGCTGGATTGCATCGCGCAAACACTGGGACTGCCGCGCTCTGCGTTGATCCATGTCGCAACAAAGATCAATCAGTTACCGGCGTTACGGGTCGGGCATGGCGAATGGGCGCAAAAACTGGATCAAATGCTGGCGGGGACACGACTGGCGCTGACCGGCAACTACTTCACCGGGGTGGCGATTGAAGATTGCGTCAGCCGATCGCGGATCGAGTGGACGCGGTTACAACGGGAAGGCGGATGAAGGCGCAGTACGCACCAACCGCCAGGGGTCCAGCGGTCGGCATCGTGGACACAGATTAGAAATAAGGCGTGGTGGTCGTCGTCTCGCCAGTCGAAGCGGACAGGTTATCGCCGAGCGACCAGTGATCGGTACTATCGTTGAGCAAGAATTTGAACGAAATCGCGCCCTTGGCTGTTTCGTTGGTGGTCCAGACCCACACGTCATTTTCGACGTTTTTCATCAATGCGCCAGTTTCCCAACTCAAGCCGGCGCCCTCGCCACGAATGTACAGGTCATTGCCATAGCCAGCATCGTATTTGGCGACGATGATGGTCACCGGCGCACTGCCCTTGGCCGAAGCGGCTGGTTTGGCGGTCTTGGCGGATGCGGCAGGCTTGGCCGGCGCTGCGGGTTTAGCCGCCGCCGGCTTGGCCGGCGCGGGAGCCGGCTCAATCGGTTTGGCGGCTTCCACCGGTTTGGCCGGGGCCGGGGCCGGAGCGGGCGCCGCCGGTTTGGCGGCTTCCACCGGTTTGGCCGCCGCCGGCTTGGCCGGCGCGGGAGCCGGCTCAATCGGTTTGGCGGCTTCCACCGGTTTGGCCGGGGCCGGAGCGGGCGCCGCCGGTTTGGCGGCTTCCACCGGTTTGGCCGGGGCCGGAGC
>JAJHPN010000401.1 GCA_020890855.1 Candidatus Contendibacter sp.
AGTGCGGGCCAAGTTTATCTCGCTTCCAGTCGATTGATGCTACGGCGTCTTGCTAAAGAACAAGCCATTGGAAGAGTCATTCCAGCGGTTTCTTAAGCAATTGAGTTTTTGTACAGTCTCTAAGATTGGCCCGTTCACTGAGAAGGGCGAAGTACCTCAAAGCGTTCCCTTTCTTCAAGGTGCTCGTGCAATGGTGCTCCCGAAGGAGAATGATCGCTCTAACCCTTCCATCAAGAGGACTCGCCCCGGCAAGCCTGGTCGAGCCTCTCATGTCAAACGTCAGACCCAATCCACTCAAGAGAGGAACAAACACATGACTGAAAGAGCCGGTCGTTGTCTTTGCGGCGCAGTGAGTTTTAAGCTCATAACGGAACCGCTGGCAACTCGCATTTGCTGGTGCCGCGACTGCCAACATCTTGCGGCGAATGGGTCGGTGAATCTGCTTGTCCCCGTAGACGGACTCAGCTTTTCCGGGGTGCTTTCTGAGTACACGAAGATCGCCGACAGTGGCGATGAAGTCACTCGTCAATTTTGCCCGAAATGCGGCACACACTTGTTCGCCAAGTCCTCCAACCGTCCAGAGTTCCGGGTAGTTCGTGCGGGCAACCTGGATGAGCCTTCCTCTATTCAACCGAATATGAACATTTGGGTTGCGAGCGCACCGGGTTGGGCTTGTCTGGACCCAGCGCTTGAACGTGTGGAGCGGCAACCGATGCCGCCTAAATAACAGCGTATAGGTTGGGTGGGTTGCCGTGATTTCTGGCAACAGTTATTGCTGTTTCAGCCGCTCCAGCCGCTGCCACGCCTCCAGGACACAGGCCACCGACCAAGCTTGGGCGGGCGCGCCGCGCGGGACGTGAGGTGGAGCGCCGTCGAAGATCTCACTGACCGTGCCCAGGCCGGCGTCCAGGAGATGATCGCGGATCGGCGTCAGGCGGGCCTGAGCCGCCACCGCGTCACCGTGTACCCGGTATTCGGCCAAGGCGTAGTGGCCCAACAGCCAGCCCCAGACCGGCCCCTGGTGATAGCTGCCGTCACGTTCCCAAACTCCGCCGAGATAGTGGGGGCGATAATCGGGATGGCCGGGGGCCAGCGAACGTAAGCCATACGAGGTCAGCAATTCCCGCCCGCAGACCCGCACCACGGCCTGCTGAGTCGCCAAATCCAACGGACTGTGCGGCAGGCTAACGGCAAAAATCTGGTTGGGGCGCAGGATGGAATCGTCGCCGGCGGGACCGTCCAGCACATCGGCCAAACCGGTGCCATCGGGCAGAATGAAACGCTGAAAACTGCGCCGGACGTGTGCAGCGAGATCAGCGTAAGGTTAGGCGGGTTGCCCCAAGCGCACAGCGAAATTGGCCATGATCCGCAGCGCGTTATGCCAGAGCGCATTGATCTCCACCGGCTTGCCGATGCGCGGCGTCACGACCCAGTCGCCCACCTTGGCGTCCATCCAGGTCAGTTGCACACCCGGCTCACCGGCGTACAAAAGACCGTCGGCGGCGTCCATGCCGATGTGATAGCGGGTTCCGCGCACATGGCTGTCAATCATCCCGACCAGCGTTGGAAAGACTTCGGCCAGCGCCGCTTGATCGTCGGTCGCTTCCAGATAGGCCCGCCACGCCTCGAAGTACCACAGGGCGGCGTGTAGTCCGGGGTCTCGCCCGCGCCGGGGACGACGTTGGGCAACATCCCCTGGTCCATAAAGCGGGCGAAAGTCAGCAGAATGCGCCGGGCGCTGTCGAACCGGCCCGTCGCCAGCGTCAACCCCGGCAGGGCGATCATGGTGTCGCGGCCCCAGTCTCCGAACCACGGATAGCCGGCGATCACCGATGCACCGGCGGGCCAATCCGGCAGCGGGCGAGCAAACAGGAAGCTGTCGGTGGCCAGCGTCAGTTGATCGATCCAGTCCGGAACGTGCGTCAACTCGGCGACCTGCGAGTGGGCCTGATCGAGCAACACGGCTTCGCGGGTGAAAAACCGCTGGAGCGCCGCGTCCAGATTGGAATTCGCGTCGTCGCGCAGGCTGGCGATGATGCCCACCCAAACGCCGGGGCGCAGAGTCAGCAACGCCTGACCGACGCATAGATGAGCATCCCGTTCCGGCAGGCCGCGTTCCCGTTCCACCGGCAGATCGAAATTCTCGATCCAGTCCCATTCGGGCTGAAGGGCGCCGCCCGCCGCCTGGAACCGCAGCGTGAACCGGCCGGGATCGATCACCTGCAATTGATTCCCCGCCGTCTCTATCTGGGGCGTGAACCCGCCGGGATCGGCGGTTGCTCAGCCACCACTCACGCCGTTCAGCCTGATCGAGATCGCCTCAGACAGCCCGCCCGAAGCGGATGAAATCCGGCGCGCCGCTCATGTCGCGCGCTCCCGTTGTTGCAGCCGCTCCGCGACCCGCAGCGCCCAGGCGTAAATAGTCAGCGACGGATTGGCCCGACTGGAGCGCGGCAACACGCTGCCGTCCACCACATACAGATTGTCCAAACCATGCACCTTGCCCTCGGCGTCCACCACTGACGATTGCGGATCAGCGCCCATGGTCAGCGAGCCGCAGGCGTGCGCGGTGCCGGCCAGCGGAATCGTCTTGGCGGCGGCGGGCAAACCGATTTTTAGCAATGACCGACCGAAATCACGCACCAATTGCCGGTGTTCCGCCACCGCCGTCGGCAGTCGCGCCGGGTCGTAGTCGAGTTGGGGATACTGCGCGCCGTTGGTCTGAGCGATGACGCGATTGGCGGGATCGGAGCCGTC
>JAJHPN010000014.1 GCA_020890855.1 Candidatus Contendibacter sp.
GGGATTGCGGCAAATGCCGCTTTGACCATAAACCAGACCATTGGCCAGAACGGCATGTGAATATCGACGACCACCACCGGCATAGGGCCATGCGCGGTGCTGCGGACTGCGGGAACGGTTGAGAGCGGCGCCGCTGCCGGAGCGGGAACCAGCGGTGGCGGGGGGAGCGGCGATACCGGCGCTGGATCAACCGGTGACGAGCGGGGTTTGGACTCCGGTTTTGGCAATCGTGCAGTAGGCGCCGGCGGCGACACTGCGTCCAGCAGGGGGGTGGGCAATGCCTGGAGCGCCTCGATCTGCTTAAGCGCCTCTTCATCCGGCGGGACTGGATCCAGCCAGTCAATTTTATTGACCAGATTGCTGAGATTACTCTCGGCAAATCGCACGGCTTCAGTGTCGGGATGCCGCTTGAGGATGATTTCGTAAACGCCAGCCGCTTCGTTATAACGCTTCGCATTGTGGTGGCCGAGTGCGAATTTCAATAACGCTTGCGCTTTCTTTTCGGCGTCTTCACCGTCTACGGTCATGGCGGTTCCTTTCAGCGTTGAACTTCAACTCAATCTCTGGCGCAGCAGCGCGTTAGGCCCGTTTCGCTCTGCCTGCCCTGCGCGCTGCTAGACCCCCTCTTGCCACTCAGCGACCAGTCATTTGCTCCAGTTTTTCGGGATATCGAGCGCCATGCACCGTGGCCTTTGAAGCTGCACTGTCGATCTCACGGAGATCATTGGATGTGAGTTCGACGGCAACGGCTCCGATGTTTTCTGCCAAGCGATGCAACTTCGTAGTGCCGGGGATGGGAACGATCCACGGTTTCTGGGCCAGCAGCCACGCGAGCGCGATCTGAGCCGGTGTCGCCTGCTTCTGCTCTGCAATGCTGCCGAGCAGATCAATCAGGACCTGATTCGCCTTGAGCGCCTCCGGCGTGAAACGTGGGAGGGTGCTGCGAAAATCGGAGCTGTCGAAAGTCGTTTTCTCATCCATCTTCCCTGTGAGAAAGCCTCTGCCCAAAGGGCTGTAGGGGACAAAGCCGATCCCAAGCTCCTCAAGGGTCGGTATCACTTCCTTCTCAGGAGTTCTTGTCCACAGCGAGTATTCGCTTTGGAGTGCGGTGAGCGGCTGGACGGCGTGGGCGCGCCGGATTGTTTGCACACCGGCTTCGGACAGACCGAAGTGCTTGACCTTACCCTGCTGGATTAGATCCTTCACTGCGCCGGCGACGTCTTCGATGGGCACGTCCGGGTCAACCCGGTGCTGATAGAGCAAGTCGATGACATCAACTCTGAGTCGCTTGAGCGAGTCCTCAACGGCCTGCTGAATATGCTCTGGTCGGCTGTTCAGGCCCGGCGCACCCTTCATCCCGCGGGGATCGAAATTCGGATCGAGGTTAAACCCGAACTTGGTGGCGATCACGACATGGTCCCGGAAGGGAGCTAGGGCTTCGCCCACCAGTTCTTCGTTCAAGAACGGGCCATAAACCTCGGCGGTGTCGAAGAAGGTGACGCCGCGTTCGACGGCGACCCGGAGAAGAGCGATCATCTCCTGCGTGTTTTTGGGCGGGCCGTAGGAAAAGCTCATGCCCATGCAGCCTAGCCCTATCGCCGAGACTTCCAGATTGCTGTTTCCAAGTTTGCGTTTTTGCATTGCTTAAACTCCTATCGACCGACGCTGGGTAGGCGTCGGCTATTGTTCGCCTTGCGTGGCTGACGTCCAAACTACGGCGTATTTCCATGACTGGAGTTGTCACCCACTTGCGCCTTGAGGGAAGCCATGTCGATGACGAAGCGGTACTTCACGTCACTCTTCAACATCCGCTCGTAGGCCGTGTTGATGTCCTGTATCCGGATAACCTCAATGTCCGACGTAATCCCGTGCTGGCCGCAGAAGTCCAGCAGTTCCTGAGTTTCGGCGATGCCGCCAATAACCGATCCAGCAACGGCCTTGCGGCCCAGGATCAGCGGAACGGTGCTCGTGGAGGTCAAGTCCCCTACATACCCAACCAGCACCAGCGTTCCGTTGAGCGCCAGCGTCGGAAGATAAGGATTGAGGTCGTGAATATAGGGAACCGTGTCGATGATCAGATCGAAGCGTCCCTTTGCAGCCGCCATTTGCACAGCATCCGTGGACAGCACGATCTGGTCAGCGCCCAGACGACGGGCGTCCGCTTCCTTGCCCGGCGAGCGGGTGAACAGCGTCACCTCAGCCCCCAGGGCTTTGGCCAGCTTGAGGCCCATATGGCCCAAACCACCTAAGCCAATAATGGCCACCTGACTTCCAGGACTGACCTTCCAGTGGCGCAACGGCGACCAGGTGGTGATCCCGGCGCAAAGCAGCGGCGCGGCGCCGGCCAGGTCCAGACCATCAGGAACCTTCACCACGAACTTTTCGGAGGCGACGATCCGTTCGGAATACCCGCCATAGGTCGGCCTCTGGTCATGACGATCATAGGAGCTGTACGTCAGCGTGCTTCCCTCTTCGCAATACTGCTCTAATCCCTGTTCGCAAGCGGAACACTGCCGGCAGGAATCAACCATGCAACCGATACCGACCGGATCGCCCAGCTGGAAGCGAGTCACATCGGCGCCAACCGCGACGACCCTTCCGATGATTTCATGGCCGGGAACCAGGGGATAAAAACTCCAGCCCCAATCGTTGTGCGCCATGTGCAGGTCGGAGTGGCATACTCCGCAGTACAGAATCTTGATGACCACGTCGTCGGGACGCGGGTCGCGGCGCTCGAAGCGGAAGGGAGCCAGCATATCCGTCGCCGACTGCGCGGCATAGCCCAATATATTCACCGTCATTTGATATCTCCCGTTTGGTTTCATTCTGGGTCCAGCAGAGTCGCTCCCGGCTCTGCAACCAGAGGCGAAACATCAAAAATCTTTCCCGGATTGATGATCCCATTGGGATCAAACGCCAGTTTAATCGCTCGCAGATAGCTGATTTCAGCCGCATTGCGGGTGTAGTGCAAATACGGTTTTTTGGTCAGGCCGACCCCATGTTCGGCGGAAATGCTGCCGCCATACCGCTGCAAAATTTCGAACAGATGCTCGCTGACGACTCCGCATTTCGCTACGAACGCCGGATGATCCAGCGTGGCTGGTTTAAGAATGTTGATATGTAAATTGCCATCGCCGATATGTCCGTACCACAAGACTTCAAAGTCCGGATATTCCCGCGTCAACAGCGCATCAGCCTCCGCCAGAAACGCCGGCGCCCGTGAAATTCGCACCGCCAGATCGTTTTTATAAGGCAGATGCTCTGAGATCGACTCGCTGATATCTTCCCGCAACCGCCAGAGTTCTTTGGCTTGAGTCTCACTCTGACTGATCACGCCATCGGCCAGCCAGCCCTGCTCGGCGCACTGCTCAAACAGCGCCAGCGCCGTATCCGTATGCAATTGCTCCGGGTTCTCAAACTCAATCAGCACATAATAAGGCGTTGCTGCATCAAAGGGCCTATGCAGCCCTTTTTTCAGGACATGGATCAGCGCCAGTTCCGAGAAAAACTCAAAGGCGCTTAATTCCAGCTTGTTGCGGAAAACATGATAAAGCGACATGACGCTGTCCAGATCCATAACGCCAAAAACCATGACCACCGGTTCGCACAATGGTCGGGTCAATTTCAGGGTCGCCTCGACGATAATCCCTAAAGTTCCCTCACTGCCGATGAATAAATGTCGCAAGTCGTAACCGCTGGCGTTTTTAATCAGACCCCGATTTAAATCCAGCAGATCGCCACGCCCGGTGACTACTTTCAGTCCGGTGACCCAGTCGCGGGTCAGGCCATAACGAATCACTTTAATGCCGCCGGCATTGGTGGCGATATTGCCGCCGATTTGACTGGAGCCGCGTGAAGCGAAATCTACCGGGTAGCACAGGCCATGATCGCGGGCAAAATTCTGCACGGTCTCGGTCACAACCCCGGCCTGGCAAGTCACGCTGCGATCCACCGGATCGAAATCGAGAATCTGGTTCATCCGCTCCAGCGACACTACAATCTCGCCCTGGCAGGCCACCGCCGCGCCGCTCAGACCGGTGCGTCCGCCGGAGGGAACCAGCGCCAGTTGGTGGTTATTGGCATAGCGCACCAGGGTTTGCACCTGTTCAATGCTGCCCGGCAAAACCACCGCCAGCGGATTCGGAACATGGAGCCGGGTCCAGTCGCGGCCATAGTTCAGGCAACTGTCGGGATCAGTACGGACGTGCGCCGGGTCGATGAAGGCGCGAAGGCCGTCCAGCAGAACGGTCGGATTGGAATGGCGCATGGTTTTCACTCTTTGGATTCAGGGCGATCCGGGGAATGCTCGCTGGAGCAGACCGGCGCAGTGGCGGTTCAATTTGGAAAAACCGGTACAGAGAAATGATATAACGCAAAAATGATATAACGCACAGGCGGGATCAGCGGCGAACTATAATTTGCTTATCCATCAGGGGGCAGTGAGTCATGCCAGAAGCGCCCGATTTTCATCAGCCGTTCGACAGCAGCGATTTGTCTGCGTTGCCCACCTTGCCTGCCGTCGTGGGCGATTTGCTCGCGGCGTTCGCCGATGACAATGCAAGTATTCAGGCCTTGGCCCGGATCATCAGCCGCGACGCTCCATTGAGCGCGCGGATGCTGGCGGTGGCGAATTCGGCGGCGTATCGAAGCCGGTCGCCGCGCGTCTCCAGTTTGGAGCGCACCCTCACTGTAGTCGGGCTGGCCACCGCCAAGACCATCGCGGTCACCACGGCGATCTATCAAACCTTCTCCCATCTGCACGGGATTCCACCGAACGAATTGGCCCCGTTCTGGCGCCATATCCTGGTATGTGCGCACCTGGTCCGGCGGCTCGCCGCGATCACCGCGTATCCCGCCCCCGATGAAGCCTATCTGTGCGGCTTGCTCCACGATATTGGTCGACTGTTGATCGCCGTCCGCCATCCCAACGCCTTTGAGGCCGTGCGCGCCCGTACCCCAACCTTGTGTGACGTTCCCGTGCTGGAGCGGGAACTGTTCGGCGCCGATCACTGCACACTGGGCGCGGCGCTAGTGGAAAGCTGGCGGTTGCATTCCTTCCTGGCCGATGCGATCCGCTTTCATCATCAACCTGTGGACAAGTTATGCGACGCTCACCCGCTGTTGCGCCTGCTCCAGACCGCCAATGCCCTGAGCCAGGCAAACGAACCGGATGATGCGGCTTTCGCCGATGCGGACCGTCTGCTGGGGCTGACGCCGGCGCTGTTGCGGCGGGCGCGCGCTGAGGCGGAATTCGAGGTCGCGGCGCTGGTCGTGGATCTGGGCATCGCCAGTCCGGAGGCCAGCGCAGGTCAGGACGCGGCTGCCCCGCCGGTTATGCCGCACTGGCGGCAACGGGTGCAGGAGCAGGCGTTGATCGATGGCGTGCGGGGCGAGATGTGCGCCGCTGATGGCGAACCCGCCCTGCTGGAGGCGATCGCTCGTTGCGCGGCGATTCTGTTCAATCTGGCTGAGGTCCGGTTTTTTCTGCTTAATCCAGCGACGGGTCTGCTGCACAGTCACGACCCGGATGGACCCTTGCGGGAAGGCGTTGATCTGGCGGGCGCTGAGAATGCGCTGGTCCGGGCGCTGCGGGAGCGGCGGCTCAGTCACACGCTGGGGGAGGATAGCGCCGGGTTGCTGGATCGCCAGTTATGCCGGCTCTGGCAGGCGGACGGGGTCCTGTGTCTGCCGTTGTACGCCGCCGCTGATCCGCTGGGGGCGATGGCGGTGGGCATTGCCCGGACCCAGGCGCCACGGTTGCTGGCGCAAAGTCCGATGCTGGAGCTGTTCGCTTCCGAGGCCGCCATCCAGCTTGGCCAGTTGCGCCGGAGGGAGGCGCGTTGCCGCCGCATTGAGGAGGATCGCCGCCTGCTGGAGCGGCAGCAGTTGCGCGCCGTGCTGCATGAGGTCGCCAATCCCCTGACCATCGTTCGCAACTACCTGCATCTGCTCACTATCCGGCTGGGCGTGCAAGCGCCAATGGAAGAATTGCGGATTCTGCGCGAGGAGACCGAGCGCGTGGGTCGGATTTTGCTGCGACTGACCGAGCCAGACCATGACCAGGCTCATGCGGCGGCTGGCGTGAACCTGAATGGCGTGGTCCGCGATCTGTCCCGGGTGCTGGATGACGCCTTGTGCCGACCCCGCGGCATTCGCCTGAGTCTTGATCTGGCCCCGGATATCCCCCCGCTGAAGGCCGGCGGCGATCCGATCCGGCAAGTGCTGCTCAATCTGGTGCGCAATGCGGTGGAGGCTATGGAAGCAGGCGGAACCATCACGGTGACCACCCGCGATCAGGTGCATTGGCACGGACGCTTCTATGTGGAACTGGCTGTCGCCGATACCGGCCCCGGCATTGCTGCGGAACAACAGGCTGGCCTGTTTCAGCCGATAGCGAGCGCCAAGGGCGATGGCCATGCCGGTTTGGGGCTGACCATCATCAAGAAGCTGATCGACGAGTTGGGCGGCTATGTCTGTTACCGGCCCAACCAGGGCGGCGGCGCGCTGTTCCTGATCCTGTTGCCGCGCCCTGGGTAGCGCGCCACGCGAGGCGGCAAAATCACCCCCCAACGTGATCCACGGGTAGAAGAGAAGCAGAATCTGATGAACGACCCGGTGAGCGGAACCGATCAGGAAGCGGAAAGAGGAGCGGAACCGGCGTTTTCAGTGCTGGTCGTGGATGATGAACCCCGGATTCTAACCAGCATTGAGCAACTGTTGCGGATTGCCGGTTACCAGGTCGTCGTCGCCGCTGATAGCGAACAGGCTATCCTGCGTCTCACCAACCAGTGTTTCGACCTGGTTCTGCTGGATTTGGCCATGCCCGGCCCGGGCGGAACCGCCGTGCTGGAATTCGTGGCCGCACGAGAACTGGATTTGGCGGTCATCGTGATCAGCGGCACCACCTCGGTTAACGAAGCCACCGCCGCCTTGCGCCGGGGGGCAGTCGATTTTCTGTCCAAGCCGTTTGGTCCGGAAGAATTACTGGACTGTATCGCCAGGACGGCCGACAAATTGCGCCAGAAGCGGGACCGACGGGCGCTGCGGATCCGTCATGAAGCCTCTGAGCGCCTGCATCGGTTCATCGTCAACAGTTCTCCTGATCTGATCTTTGTGCTGGACGGCGCTGGCCGCCTGGCCTATCTCAATCAACGGGCGGCGACGCTGCTGGGCGGCGATGGCGATGCGCTGATTGAGCAGCCGTTAGCCGAACGGACGGCGCCAGAGGATCGACATAAAATCCGACAGTTGCTCGATCAACTGGCTGATGGCGCTGGAGATCGGCGGCAAACCGAGGTGCGCCTGCTGCGCAACGGTTCGACGGACTCGGATCCGGCACTGCTGACGGTGGAGATTACCGCCCTGGCGCTTTTCAACGATGACGGCGCGGAACCCGGATTCGCGGGCAGCTATATGGTCGCGCGCGACATCAGCGAGCGGCGCCATGCCGAGGAAGCGCTGCGCCGCGCCAGCGCCCACCTGGAACAGGTGGTTAACGCCAGCCCTGCCGTCATTTACTCGCGAAGTCTTGATCCCGAAATGCCATTCACCTTTATCAGCGCCAATGTGCGCAGCGTGTTTGGCTATCTGACGGAGGAACTGACGCAGAGCGATCATTGGGAGCGCC
This sequence comes from Candidatus Contendibacter sp., assembly GCA_020890855.1. Classification (GTDB taxonomy): domain Bacteria; phylum Pseudomonadota; class Gammaproteobacteria; order Competibacterales; family Competibacteraceae; genus RXIV01. Next base: position 7,628 of record JAJHPN010000014.1, read on the forward strand.
TGTTGCACCCCGATGACCGGGCGCGGGTCATCGGGGGGTTGCAGGGGGCCAAGACCTGCTGTCAGGTGATGAATCAGGAATACCGGCTGCGCTGCCAGGACGGCGGCTGGCGCTGGGTTCGGGATACGGCGCGGTTGAGTTGCGACGTCGCCGGCCAGCCATTGGCGCTGGTGGGATCGTGGCTGGATAACACTGAAGCGCATCTGCTCTCGGAACAACTGAGTTATCAGGCCAGCCACGATGCACTGACCGGCCTGTTCAACCGCTACGCTTTCGAACAACGCTTGCAGCAGGTCATCGCGAGCGCCAGCGAGCAGAACGCTGATCATGCCCTGTGCTATCTGGATCTGGATCAATTCAAGGTGGTCAACGATACCTGCGGCCATGTGGCTGGCGACGCCTTGCTGCGGCAACTGGCGCGGGTGCTGCAAGCGAAGATGCGCAAGCAGGATATCCTGGCCCGGCTGGGCGGTGACGAATTTGGCGTGCTGATCGAACACTGTGTTTCGCCTGACGCCCGGCGAATGGCCCAAACCCTGTGCGAGGCGGTCAACGAGTTCCGCTTTGTCTGGAATGACCTCTCTTTCCCGGTCAGCATCAGCATCGGCATGGTGGCGATCAATGCCGCCAGCGAGAGTTTCAGCGAGGCGCTCAGCGCCGCCGACAGCGCCTGTTACGCCGCCAAGGACGCGGGGCGCAACCGGGTGCATTGCTATACCGAGGATGATGCGGAATTGACCCATCGGCACCGTCAGATGCAATGGGTGGCGCGCATCAATCACGCGCTGGAGGCAAACCGCTTTCGGCTGGCGTTCCAGACCATTGCGCCGACGCTGCGCCATGCTGATGGCCACCACTATGAACTGCTGCTGCGTATGGAAGATGACGCTGGACGACTGGCGCCGCCCGGCGAGTTTCTGCCCGCTGCGGAACGCTACCATCTGGCGGGCCGGCTGGATCACTGGGTGGTGAGCGCGGCGTTCGACTGGTTATCGGCCAACCCCCATCACCTGAATGGTCTGAGCCTGTGTTCCATCAATTTGTCCGGTCAGTCCCTGGGCGATGAGCGGTTGCTGGCCTATCTGGTGGAGCGGTTGAAGGAGCAACCGCGACTGCCCGGCAAACTGTGCTTCGAGATCACCGAGACCGCCGCCATCGCCAACTTGAGCCATGCGATTCGTTTTATCGACAGGCTCAAGGGGTTGGGATGCCGCTTTGCGCTGGACGATTTTGGCAGTGGTCTGTCTTCCTTCGCCTATCTCAAGAATCTGCCCGTGGATTTTCTCAAGATTGATGGCGCCTTCGTGGTGGATATCGTCCATGACCCGGTGACGCTGACCATGGTGAGCGCCATCAATGAAATCGGTCATGCGATGGGCATGGAAACGATTGCCGAATTCGTGGAGAACGACCAGATTCTGGCCAAGCTGCGCGAGATTGGGGTGGATTACGCGCAGGGTTATGGGATCGGCAAGCCTCGGCCGCTGGCGGAACTGATCGCCGGCGATGCGGACCCGGCCGGCGCGATCGCTCCACTCCCTCCTTGCAGCATCAGTGCTGAGGGTTAACCGCCTTGCATGGCGCGATGGCCCGGCGCTACCCAGTGGTTTTCCCGACAAGGGAAGTGGTATAAATCAAAAATCACCTGATTTTTCTTGTTCTTCTTCGCGAAACTCCTGCAAATTTATGAGCCAGACTTCACTCGACAAAAGCCGGATCAAGATTCTCCTGCTGGAAGGCGTCCACCCGAGCGCCGTGGAGGCGTTTCAGGCGGATGGCTACACCAATATCGCCACGCACGCCAAAGCGCTGCCAGAGCCGCAGTTGCTGGAGGCGGTCAGCGACGCCTATTTCATCGGCATTCGTTCCGCGACCCAGTTGACGGCGTCGGTGCTGGAACACGCCCCCCGGCTGATCGGGATCGGCTGCTTCTGCATCGGCACCAATCAGGTTGATCTGGACGCAGCTCAGTCGCGCGGCGTCCCGGTATTTAACGCGCCGTTCTCCAACACTCGCAGCGTAGCGGAGCTGGCGCTGGCCGAGACCATCCTGTTGCTCCGGGGCATCCCGCAGCGCAACGCCGCCGCCCATCACGGCGGGTGGGTGAAGACCGCGACCGGTTCGCACGAGGCGCGAGGCAAATATCTGGGCATCGTCGGCTACGGCCATATCGGCACTCAGGTTGGCGTATTGGCCGAGGCGCTGGGGATGCGGGTGGTGTTCTACGACATTGAAACCAAGCTGGCGCTGGGTAACGCCCAGTCGCTGCCGACGCTGGATGCGCTGCTCGAAATGGCCGATGTGGTCACGTTGCATGTCCCGGAAACTCCGCAGACCTTCAAGATGATCGGCGCGGCGCAACTGGCGCGGATGAAACCGGGCGCGGCGTTGATCAACGCCGCGCGCGGTACGGTGGTGGATGTGGCGGCGCTGATTCAGGCGCTGGAGTCGAAGCATCTGGCCGGGGCGGCGATTGACGTGTTTCCGGAGGAGCCAAAAGCCAACGAGGACGAGTTTGTATCGCCGTTGCGTCGCTTCGATAATGTGCTGCTGACCCCCCATGTTGGCGGCAGCACGGAGGAGGCGCAGCAGAACATCGGTCTGGAAGTGGCCGGCAAGCTGCTGAAATACAGTAATAACGGTTCGACCCTGGGTTCGGTCAACTTCCCGGAAGTGTCGTTGCCAGAACACCCCGGCAAGCACCGGCTGTTGCACATTCACCGCAACCAGCCTGGCGTGCTGTCGGCGATCAACGCGGTCTTTTCCGAACAGCGCATCAATATCGCCAGCCAGTATTTGCAAACCAATCCCCGCATTGGCTATGTCGTGATTGACGTGGACGGCGATGCGCGCGCGGAAACATTGCAGCTCAAAAAACAGTTGGATGAAGTCCCTGGCACGATTCGAACCCGGGTGCTTTATTAACAATTCCTCATCTTGCCAGCGAGAGAGGGAAAGCTGAAGGTGGCGAACACCGGAGTAAAGCAGCAATGTCATTGCGGGATGAACTATTGAAAGCGGGGTTGGCGTCGGCGGATAAAGCCAAAAAGCTCGATTCCGACGCCCGCAAGCAGGATCACCAGCGGAAAAAGGACAAGGCGCTGGTCGTGGAAACGGCGGCGCGGCAGGCGGAAATCCGGCGGCAGATTGAAGCCGAAGCTGCTCGCAAGCGTGAAGAAGATCGACGACTCAATCTGGAGCGTGAGGCGGAAAAACAACGCCGCGAACTGGCCGCGCGCGCGCGCCAGTTGATCGACAGCCACCGGCTGAATGAGGCTGAGGCTGAGATTCACTACAACTTTCTTGATAGTGACGGGCATTGGATTCGCGCCATTCGAGTGACGCCGCCGCAGCGCAATGGCTTGGCGGGAGGTCGGCTGGCGATTGTGCGCGGCGACCGGCACGAATTCGACTTCCCGCTCATTCCCCGTGAAACGGCGTTGAAACTCGCTGAATTTGCCCCGGAGCGGCTACGGGTGCT
>JAJHPN010000107.1 GCA_020890855.1 Candidatus Contendibacter sp.
TTTGGCGCCAAGGTTGAAGCAGATAACTCGCCATCCGTATCGTAAAACTTCATGTAGCCATGCTCACTGCAAATCCAAACGTCCAAAGCGCCCATTGCAAAATAGAGAGCCTTTTTCTGATTCATTTCCTGATCGGTATGACTATCGGAGATTACTTCAACGCAGATTTTCGGGGCAACGGAGCATTGCACTTCGGCTCGGACTCTTTCAAATCGTTCACTTGATGTCCGAGCGACATCAGCAACCTTGATGCCCATGCCGGTGTTGTTCGCACATTCGGCTAAAATTTCTCCGCCATCCATATTAAAATAAAACAATGTCGAAACCTTACCTTGAAAAGTAGAATGATAGACCTTAACCGGCGACATCAAAATATGCCCTGTTTCATTTAATTTAATCTTGAACGGGAGATTTCTCAAATCGGAATGTCCACAGACTTGTTGCCAGTTCATTATCCAGAGCCTGCTGATAGAAAATCGGCCTTACAACAAAAAGGCGGGGCAATATTGGATGACATATTAACCCCGCCTTGCAATTATTCATTAACATCAATTCTTGGTAGTGTCCACCAACCGGTTCGCCTTGATCCACGGCATCATTCCGCGCAGCTTTTCACCGACCTGCTCAATCTGATGCTCACGACTCAAGCGGCGATTAGCCTTCAGCACTGGCGCGCCCGCCTGGTTCTCCAGAATGAATTCACGGGCGAATTGACCAGTCTGAATTTCCTTCAGAATCTTGCGCATCTCAGCCTTGGTGTCATCAGTGATGATGCGTGGGCCGCGCGAGAAATCACCATATTCAGCCGTATTGGAAATCGAATAACGCATGTTGGCAATGCCGCCTTCGTAGATTAAATCCACAATCAGCTTCACCTCATGTAGGCATTCAAAGTAGGCCATTTCTGGCGCATAACCGGCTTCAACCAGAGTTTCAAATCCGGCCTGAATCAATGCCGTCAAGCCGCCGCACAACACCACCTGCTCCCCGAATAAATCAGTTTCACACTCTTCACGGAAACTGGTTTCAATGACGCCTGCCCGTCCGCCGCCATTCGCAGAAGCATAGGACAGCGCTAATTCTTTAGCGGCGCCAGAAGCATCTTGCGCGACCGCAATCAGACAGGGAACGCCGCCGCCCTGGGTATAAGTGGAGCGCACCAAATGCCCCGGCCCTTTCGGCGCAATCATGATCACATCCAGATCAGCGCGAGGCGTCACGCCGCCGAAATGGATATTAAAACCGTGGGCAAAAGCCAATGCCGCGCCCTGTTTCAAGCGGGGTTCAATCTGCCGATAAATCGCACTCTGATGCTCATCAGGGGCGAGAATCATCACCACATCCGCCGCCGCCGCCGCATCTTCAACCGGCTGGACGGTCAGACCGGCTTGCTCGGCCTTGAAGGCTGAAGTGGAGCCGGGTCGCAAACCGACGATCACCTTGACCCCGGAATCACGCAGATTCAGGGCATGGGCATGGCCTTGCGAGCCATAACCGATAATCGCGACCGTTTTGCCCTTGATCAGGGACAGATCGGCGTCTTTGTCGTAATAGATATTCATAGGGGCAATAATCCTGCAAGGGTTAAAACAAATCGTCCCCGACTGACATACGCAGCGGGGACGGCAAGGGTTTAAGGGTTAAGGGATCAATTTCAGATGTGCAGCGCTTTCTGGCCGCGAGCAATGCCGGTAGCGCCGGAACGCACCACTTCCAGAATGGCGTCCCGTTCCACCGCCCGCAGGAAGTTATCCAGCTTTTCACCGTCGCCGGTCAGTTCAATGGTGTAGGTCGCGTCGGTCACATCGAGAATCCGCCCGCCGAAAATATCGGACAACCGCTTCATCTCAGCCCGTTGTTCACCATTGGCCTTGGTTTTAATCAACATCAACTCGCGCTCAATCGCATCGGTCTCGCTCAGGTCTATCAGCTTGACCACATCAATCAGCTTGTTGAGTTGCTTGACGATTTGCTCGATGACCTGCTCATTGCCGCTGGTGACCAGCGTCAGCCGCGACAGGGTCGGATCGTCAGTGGGCGCGACCGTCAGGCTTTCAATGTTGTAACCCCGCGCCGAAAACAGGTTGGCGACCCGGGACAAAGCGCCGGCTTCATTCTCCAGCAGAATCGAAATCAGATGACGGTTATTGTTGTTCACAGCAGCACCATCCCTTCGTCATGGGTCGAAACCATTTCGTCGCGCTCCGCCAGCAGCATTTCATTCTGGCCGCCGCCGGAAGGAATCATCGGGAACACGTTCTCCGTCTGATCGGTGATGAAATCGAGGAAGACCGTGCGATCCTTCATGGCGAAGGCTTCGCGCAACGCGCCCTCCACATCGCGCGGTTTATCAATCCGCATGCCGACATGCCCATAGGCTTCAGCCAGCATCACGAAATCCGGCAGGGATTCAAAGTAGGTCATGCAATAGCGCTTTTGATAGAAGAACTCTTGCCATTGCCGCACCATGCCGAGATAACCATTATTCAGATTGACGATTTTAACCGGCGTGTTGTACTGCTTCATGGTCGCCAGTTCCTGCAACATCATCTGAATGCTGCCATCGCCCGTCACGCAGGCGACGTCCTGATCCGGGAAAGCGAATTTGGCGCCCATCGCAGCCGGCAGGCCAAAACCCATCGTGCCCAGCCCGCCGGAGTTAATCCATTGCCGGGGCCGGTCAAAATGATAATACTGGGCGGCCCACATCTGATGCTGACCGACATCGGAGGTAATAATCGCCTGGCCCTGAGTGACTTCATACAGTTTCTGAATCACGAACTGCGGCTTAATGATCTCATTGCTCTGGCGATAACTCAGCGATTTAATGCCGCGCCATTCGTCAATCTGCCGCCACCATTTGCCCAGCGCCTCGGTATCCGGTTTGAGTTTTTCATCACGAATGACGCTAATCATCGCCCGCAGCACATTGGGCACCGAGCCGACAATCGGAATGTCTACCTGGACATTTTTCGAAATCGAGGACGGGTCAATATCGACGTGAACAATGCGGGCATGCGGGCAGAACTTTTCAATCTTACCGGTCACCCGATCGTCAAAGCGGGCGCCAATGGCAATCAGCACGTCGCAATCGTGCATCGCCATATTGGCTTCATAAGTCCCGTGCATCCCCAACATACCGATGAACTGCTTGTCAGTAGCCGGATAAGCGCCCAAGCCCATCAGCGTATTGGTGATCGGATAGCCCAGCAATTGCGTCAGTTCGACCAGTTCCGGGGAACCATCGCTCAAAATCACCCCACCGCCGGTATACATGATCGGGCGCTTGGCTGACAGGATCATGTCCACCGCCTTGCGAATCTGCCCGGCGTGGCCCTTGATAGTCGGGTTATAGGAACGCAGCTTGACTTTCTTGGGATAGTGATACTCGGCCTTGGCGATAGTGACGTCTTTCGGCAGGTCGATCAGCACCGGACCAGGCCGGCCGGTGGTGGCGATAAAAAACGCTTTTTTAATGGTTTCCGCCAGGTTCTTAATGTCCCGAACCAGGAAATTATGCTTGACGCAAGGCCGGGTGATGCCGACGGCGTCCACTTCCTGAAAAGCGTCGTTGCCGATCAAGGCGGTTGGCACCTGACCGGAAAACACCACCAGCGGCACCGAATCCATGTAGGCATTGGCAATGCCGGTCACGGCGTTGGTGAGGCCAGGGCCGGAGGTGACCAGCGCAACGCCGGGCTTGCCGCAAGCGCGGGAATAGCCGTCAGCGGCGTGCAGGGCGGCCTGCTCATGGCGGACCAGAATATGTTTGACGTCCTCCTGGACGTACAGAGCGTCGTAAATGTGCAGCACAGCGCCGCCGGGATAACCAAACAGGTACTCGACGCCTTCTTCTTTCAGGCAGCGAACCAGAATTTCAGCACCGGTGATAAGTTCCATCAGCGTTCACTCCTTAATGGCGAGTGGGGTTGGGAAAACTCGTGATCGGCAAAACCAAACAATCGCTAGGGTGCGGGCGGATCATGCCGGGTCGGTAAGGTGGCGGGACCGGGACCGCGATGGGGCGGGATAGCCGCCGCGCGGTGGGGGTAGCATCCGGCGGGCGCAACCCGTCATGAAAGTCGCCGGCCCGCTAAGGCGCGGGTTTTGCGGACTGGCTATACTACCGAAATTTATTTTCAAGCAAAATCCCGCCGCGCTGCTGGGAACCATGGCATTTCGCTGCGCCGGAATCATTCAATCGCTCTGTCTGGAGACTGATCATGTTGAAAAGAACGCTGTTTTGCATGGTATTGGCGGGAAGCTGCGCGATGGCGGCGACTGCCTATGCCCAACAGTTCATTTATAAATGGACTGACGATCAGGGCCAGTTGAAATATTCTGAACTTCCCCCGCCCCCTGGCGTGACCTACGAAATGGTTCGCAAACCGTCCGGCCCAAGCAGCGGGGTGGTTCAAAGTGCGCCCGATTTGACCAAGGAACAGGAGAAAAAGGCGGCGGAAGAAGCGGCCAAGCAGAAAGAACAGCAGGAACAGGCGCAGAAGGAAGCTGAAGACGTGCGCGCCAAGAATTGCGAGATCGCCAAAAAGAATGTCCAGGTGCTGCAAGGTGAGAGTCCAGTGGTCAAGACCGACGCCAAGGGCAACAAGGCGCCACTGGACGCCGAACAGCGCGAAGCCGAATTGAAAAAAGCCCAGAAAGATCAGGATTACTTCTGCAATCCCTGAACGCGCTGCACTCCCTGAATTCCCTGAACTCTTCCCGCTGCTTGCCAAGGCATAACCTATGCGTATCTCCCGTTTTCCGCTTTGCACCGTTAAGGAAACCCCGGCTGACGCCGAAGTGGTCAGTCATCAACTCATGCTGCGAGCCGGACTGATCCGCAAGCTTGCCGCCGGCGTCTATAGCTGGTTGCCGCTCGGGCTGCGGGTATTGCGTCGGGTCGAGGCGGTGGTGCGGGAAGAGATGAACCGCGCCGGGGCGCTGGAATTGCTGATGCCGGCGGTGCAGCCAGCGGAACTGTGGCAGGAATCCGGGCGCTGGCAACAATACGGCCCGGAACTGCTGCGCATTAAGGATCGGCATGATCGCGATTTCTGCTTCGGCCCGACTCACGAAGAGGTGATCACCGATCTGTTCCGCCGCGAGATCAAAAGTTACAAGCAGTTGCCGGTTAATTTCTACCAGATTCAGACCAAGTTCCGCGATGAAATCCGGCCCCGCTTCGGGGTCATGCGCGCGCGCGAATTTCTGATGAAGGATGCTTATTCCTTTCATGTCGATGCGGCGTCGCTGCAAGAGACCTATGCGGTCATGTACGACGCTTATGCGCGGATTTTCAGCCGGCTCGGCCTGAAATTCCGGGCGGTGCTGGCCGACACCGGCAGTATCGGCGGCGCACATTCACATGAATTTCATGTGCTGGCTGATTCCGGTGAGGACGCCATCGCCTTCTCCACCGGCAGCGACTATGCCGCCAATGTTGAAATGGCCGAGGCGTTGGCGCCGGTCGGCGAGCGGCCCACGCCGGCTGAAGCGCTGACTCGCGTCCACACACCCAAGATTAAAACGATCGCCGAGCTGTGCGCTTTTCTGCACATCCCCGCCGAACGGACGGTCAAAGCGGTGGTGGTTGAGGGTGAAGATGGACAACCTGTGTTGCTGCTGGTGCGCGGCGATCACGAGGTCAATGCGGTCAAGGCCGCCAAATTGCCCCAAGTCAAGGCGCCGTTGCTGTTCGCCAGTCCAGAGGCGATTCGCACCGCGTTCGGGGCTAATCCCGGTTCGCTGGGAGCGGTTGGTTTTCAAGGTGTGGTCATCGCGGATCGCAGCGTGGCGATGCTGGCGGATTTTGTCGCCGGAGCCAATGAAGATGACTGGCATCTGACCGGCGTCAATTTTGGTCGTGACTGCCCGGAACCCTTGGTGGCGGATATTCGCAACGTGGTGGCCGGCGATCCCAGCCCGGACGGGCAGGGTTCGCTGGACATCGCCCGCGGCATCGAGGTCGGCCATGTGTTCCAACTGGGGCGCAAATACAGTGCCGCGCTCAACGCCACCGTATTGGGCGAAGATGGCCAGCCGCTGATCGTGGCGATGGGCTGTTACGGGATCGGGGTGTCGCGAGTGGTGGCGGCGGCCATTGAGCAGAACCACGATGAGCGCGGGATCATCTGGCCGGCGGCGATGGCTCCATTCCAGGTGGCGGTATTGCCGATTGGCGCCGGTCGTTCCGTTGCGGTGCGCGAAGCGGCGGAAACGCTATATCAGGAGTTGCAGATCGCCGGGGTTGAGGCGCTGCTGGATGATCGCGACGCCCGGCCTGGCGTGATGTTCGCCGACATGGAACTGATCGGCATTCCGCACCGGCTGGTGATCAGCGAACGCCACTTGGCTGCCGGACAGGTGGAGTATCGAGGCAGGGGCGATTCCGCCCCAACGCTGCTGGACAGGAACGGCTTGCTGGACAGGCTGCGGGAACGGCTCAGGGCCGAGTAATGCTGAGTGTGCCGCGAGAGTCAAGTGCAAAGTTATCCACAAAAGCTGTGGATAACTCTGTGGATAACTTTGGCTGAGGGTGGCTAACTGCGTGCAACCGTTAGGAGAATGACAGGTTGATGATTTTTTGACCAGCTTATTTTTATTTATTTATCAATTTGTTGCATGTAAGGCTTTGGAATCTTACCGGGATTTTTAAGCATTCCGCCCTGAAAACCCGTGATTAGACCGGACGCACAAGCCTGTGGATAAGTCAAGTGTGCACGGGAACGAAAATCACGTTGAATCAGTTGATCCGGAAGTCGCGGAAATCCTGATAAGGCGCGGTTTCGCATTGAACCGCGCTGACCCGTGCTAGCGACGGACCTTGCCAGAGCCAGTTACGCAAGGCCAGCACCGCGCTTTCCTCACCGCTGGCCAGCACCTCTACCCGCCGGTCGGGGAGATTACGGACATAGCCGGTTAATCGGAGCGTTTCGGCTTTTTCGGCGGTCGCATACCGGAAGCCGACGCCCTGAACCCGCCCGCTAACATAGCAGCGCAAACACAGCGTTTTCATGGGGAAGCCGCCGGTCGGAGCGTCGTCGTTTGCACGGCCTGCTCCCGCGCCCGGATGGCCTCCTCCCGCGCATCCAGGGCGTGGCGGCGGGCATCACCATAGGCGCCAGCTTCCAGTTGCGCCTGCGCCTCCTGCAGCAGACGCCGTGCGGCGCTCAGGGTTTTAGGCGAACGCTGGGCGGCGCCCACGGCCTCCGCCGAGTCGATGGCTTGGCGGGCGTCGCTCATCTCCTGCACGGGCGCTGCCGCACAGGCCGTCAACAGCAGAATCGCTGTGGTCAATAGCGTGAGTTGGTTAGTCAAGGCTCTGAACAAGGCGGCATGAGAATTGGATTAAATTCAAGCACTGGTCGCCGGCAGCGTCAAGCCGTGCGGTCCCAGGGGCAACGGGATCAGACGCCTGTTCAGCCAGCGTCAATCCCGCCGCAGACTATCGGAGATGGCGACCGGGGTCGGATACTTGAGAACCAGGTAGTAAGTGGAGGCGATAAAGGTGAACAGAGTGGTCGCCTGCACCAGATAGGACGCTTCCCGGCTGATCAGATTATTCTGCTGCGCCAGCACCGCAATCAGCAGCGCAAATTCGCTGACCTGGCCCAATCGCACCCCCACTTCCATCGCAATCCGTGGCCGTTCTCCCGCCCATTGCAGAAACCCGCGAAATACCCAAGGCTTAACGATGATCAGCAACCCGCCCAACACCAGGGTTGGCGCAAAGACCGCCCCCAGCATCCCGGTGTCAAATCCGGCGCCCAGCGAAAAGAAAAACAGCACCAGAAAGAAATCGCGCAACGGTCTAAGGCTGTCGGCGATGTACAACGCAATGGGACTGGTCGCCAGCGCCACGCCGCCAATAAACGCGCCTATCGCATAAGATAAACCCAGCAAGGCGGCGATTTGGGAAAGGCACAGACACCAGCCGATGGCGATCAGGAAAATGTACTCGCGGATTTTGTCGAAACGGCGAATGAGTGGAACCAGCACATACCGCGAAACCAGATAAGCGAAGCTCAGCAGCGATGGCAAGGTAATGATCAGCAGTCCCAAGCCTTGCAGCGAGGAGCCGCGCCCACCCAGCCCTTCCACCAGCAACAGCACTGCGATGGCCAGCAAGTCCTGCAACAGCAGGATGCTAATGATGATTTCGCCGGTATGCTGATGATGCAGGGTGCGGGTTGGCAGCAACTTCAGGCCGATGATGGTGCTGGAAAAGGTCATCGCCACCCCGACCAGCAGGCTCTCGCTGAGCGTGTAGCCGAACCGCCAGGCGATCCAGCCGCCTATCGCTGCAAACGTCAATGAGGTGCCCAGCGTAATCAGTGTGGCTTTGCGCAACATTTGCAGCAACCGTTGCGGCGACAAGTCCAAACCCAGCAGGAACAGCAGGAACATGATGCCGATCTGGGCCATCTCGTCGATGACCGAAACGTTATTGATCAGCTTGAAACCATAGGGTCCAATCAGAATGCCTAGCACGATGTAGGCAATCGGTAACGCTTGCCGGGCAAACAGCGCGAGCGTGGCAAACAGCGCCGCGCCAGTAAAAATCAGAAATAGCGAAAAAATGAGTGGATTAGACACTTCAGGCATGGTTAGTCGCTTCCAGATTCAGTACGCCGGACGATTCGATAAACAGTACAGCAGGCTGGGTGGGTTCCGCGCCGGCGCCAATCCCCTGCTACCGCGTAACCATGCCATAATTGCATTTTAAAACCATTGCCGAATTCACTGCCTTGCTGACCGATTCTCCCACTTCATTGCATTCGCTGCCGCGCTGGCGTACCCGTCAGCCGCCATCGGTGCGGGTTTGGCCCGTCGATCTGACCCAGTGGCTGTTCGACGCCGGCTCATTGACCCGGCGCTTGCGCCAGCGGTGTCCGGGTCAGTTTCAGGTGCAGGTGCTGCGCCAGGGCTGGACCCGGCCGGATCATGATGAAGCGGTCGTCCTGGGCTTGCGACTGGATGCCTGGGCCTGGATCCGCGAGGTGCAACTGCGCTGCAATGAACGGCCTTGGGTGTTCGCCCGCACCGTGATTCCGGCGGGCACTTTGCGAGGGCGGGGGCGCCGGTTGACCTGTTTGGGGACCCGGCCACTGGGCGAAGCGCTGTTCACCGATCCCGGCGTCCGGCGCGGCCCGCTGGAAGTTGCCCGCATCGCCGCCAGCCAGCGTTTGCATCAACGCGCTGTCGCCGGTTGCGCCGAGCCATTGGCAATCTTGTGGGGCCGCCGTTCGTTGTTCTGGCTGGATAGTTTTCCGCTGCTGGTCTGTGAAATTTTCCTGTCCAATTTGCCGGCAAGCCCGGCTTGTTGTTGAACCGACCGACCTTGACTATGAATATTGAACCTGTTGAAAACCGCCTGCGCGAGTACGCTCTGCTGATGCGCCTGCACCGACCCATCGGTATTTATCTGCTGCTGTGGGCGACCCTATGGGCGCTGTGGCTGGCCGGTAATGGGCAACCGCCGGGGAGCGTCGTGCTGGTCTTTATCGTCGGTGTGACACTGATGCGGTCGGCGGGGTGCGTGATCAACGACATCGCCGATCGCAAATTTGACCCGCACGTCGCCCGCACCCGCGACCGGCCATTGGCGGCGGGCCGGGTCAGTCTCGGCGAGGCGGTGGGGCTGGCCATGGTCCTCTGCCTGCTGGCCTTCGTGCTGGTGCTAACCCAGAATCTGTTGACCATTCAGCTCTCCTTCGTCGGGCTGGCCCTGGCGGTCAGTTATCCGCTGATGAAGCGCTTCCACCATTTCCCGCAATTCCATCTCGGCGCCGCATTTGGCTGGGGGATTCCGATGGCTTATGCGGCGGTGACCAATACCCTGCCGCCGGTCGCCTGGCTGCTGTTTCTCGCTAATGTGCTGTGGTCGGCGATCTACGATACCGAGTACGCGATGGTGGATCGGGAAGACGATCTCAAGATCGGGCTAAAATCGACCGCGATCCGCTTCGGCGAGTGGGACAAGCGAATCATTGGCTATCTGCAACTGGCGCTGCTGTTTTTGCTGATCGGGATTGGGCTGCTGACCGGACGCGGCGGCTTTTACTATCTGGGTCTGTTTGCGGCGGGCTGGCTGGCGCTTTATCAGCAATATCTGATCCGTGACCGCAAGCCGGAAGAATGCTTCAAGGCCTTTCTCAACAACCATCCGTTCGGGCTGGCGATCTTCTGTGGATTGTTGCTGGATTTCCTGCCAAAAGGCGTCGCCTGAACCTTCACGGGAGAACCCGCCAATGTTGATCGTTCACGTTTTCGTTCGCGTCAAGCCCGATTGCGTTGACGCATTCATCGCCGCTTCGCTGGAAAACGCCCGATGGAGTATTCAGGAGCCGGGGATCGCCCGGTTTGACGTCATTCAGCAGGCTGATGATCCAACCCGCTTTGTGCTGGTCGAGGTGTACCGTGATGCCAACGCCCCGGCCCGGCACAAGGAAACTGCCCATTACGCCCAATGGCGCGATGCGGTGGCCGACCTGATGGCGGAGCCGCGCAGCAGCGTGAAATACGCTAACCGGTTTCCGGACGATGTCGGTTGGGGATGAAGGTTCAAGGTCAGGGGGCAATGGGGGAAGAACTGGAGTTGCAGACCCCTTGGCTGCGGCTGGCGGCGCGCGCCTGGGGGCCACTGGATGGCGTTCCGGTGCTGGCTTTGCATGGCTGGCTCGATAACGCCGCCAGTTTCGACGCCTTGGCGCCGCTTTTGTCGGGAATCCGGCTGGTGGCGCTGGACCTGGCAGGTCATGGTTATTCCGACCATCGCCCGCCTGGCAGTCATTATCACTTCGTCGATTTCATTCCCGACGTGGCCGCCGCCGCCGATGCCCTGGACTGGCCGCGCTTCGCCCTGCTTGGCCATTCGCTGGGCGGCGGCATCGCCACGTTTACCGCCGCCGCTCTGCCCGAGCGCGTCACCCGGCTGGCGACCATTGAAGGTTTCGGGCCACCGACCAGCAATCCGGATGATAGCCCGATCAACCTTCGCAAGGCGCTGATGCAAATGCACACTCTGCCCGGCAAGCGCCTGCCGCTCTATCCCAGCCTGGAAGCGGCGATCCAGGCCCGTTGCGA
>JAJHPN010000126.1 GCA_020890855.1 Candidatus Contendibacter sp.
ACCGGGGAGTTCCGATCAACGAAACGAAAAGCGGCCCGATGACTTCAGTGGAATGAGAGGGTTTTTTGCGTGATTTGAATAATGGCGGGCGAATTGAAACCGCCGCCTGAATAATAGTCGCCGCTGAGCAAATTCAAGGATTGCATCCATGCACCGTTTCAAGGATCGATGGGGAGCGGCAGAACGGTTTTGGCTACTGACGGGCGTAGCGGAAACCGCTTTATTCTGCTGTGCGCCGTCAAGCTGAGCAAAGCCGGCGATATATCCAGGCTCAGTACGCCTCCGATCCTCCATTTCCTTGAGCGGTCTGGAGTTATGCTTACGGAAGAAGAAAAAGACTGTGGGTTCATAATATCACCTCACGCGATGAAGCAAGGGTTAGTTCTGTGAAATTCACTTTGACTGCCCTGACAAACCGGTAACCGGCCATAGTCACGGCTATCGTGGTGATTGAATCGCTGCCCAGTGATCCAGCGGGAAAATCCGGGCAGGCGATCTCGCAGCATCAGACTTTAGCTGCGATCATTAAATCTATTGGTAATGATGGACAACATCCTGGAAATTGGAGTCTCAACGGCTTTGTAGCTGCCTACGGCGGCTTCATTTTCCACCGTGCTGCGGTCGTTGAAACCACTGGTCGTCGCCATCATCTCAGTACGCTGAACGCTTTGGATGCGCTGAACGCTTTGGGTGCCGGCGCTGGAATAGGTATTGCTGATGGCGTTGATATAGCCACTGCCGTGTTGAAAAGATTCCGCTAACACAGTCGTGCTCAGGGTCAGGCCGGAAGTCAGAATTAATACAGTGGCGGTGATGGTTTTGTTCATGGGATACTCCTAAAAATGGTTGGAGAGATAAAGAGATTGGCAACTTGATTAAAGCAACACTTGTGCCATTATTAAAATATTTAAAAATATGATTAATAATCATTAAGCTATAGTTCAAATCCAAGCTTATGACGGATTGGCGAGATCATAGACCCCACGATATATCGCAAGGCCACTAAATAACGAAGCAGGCATTAACGTATAACCACCTATCCCGCGCAAATAGAGACGCAAAAAAGCCACTGGCCCAGAGCCAATGGCTGAGAGACCGAAGCGGGAGATGGTTCAGGCTGGGAATTTGGGTTTGCGGATGTTTAATTTCTGCATCCGGGAGCGCAGAGTGCTGGGGTTAAGGTCCAGAATTGCCGCCGCGCCTGATTCGCCCTCGATCACCCAGCCGGTGCTCTCCAACACCTGGAGAATGTAGGCGCGCTCCATCGCTTCGAGCGAAGCTAACGGTTGTGATGCATTCTTCGCGTCCTGATCATCCAGACGCAGTTCGAGCGCGTTATCAATCTCCAGCAGTGGACCTCGGGCGAGAATGGTGGCGCGCTCAATGACGTTTTGCAGTTCTCGGATATTGCCGGGCCATGAGTACTGTAGCAACCGCTCACGGGCGTTGGGCGAAAGATCGCGGATGGATTTGTTCATCTTCCGCGCAAATTTATCCAGAAAGTATCGAACCAGTAGCGGAATATCCGACGGGCGCTCGCGCAGGGACGGCAACCGAATAGGGAATACGTTCAGCCGGTAATACAAATCAGTGCGAAAACTGCCCTCCTTGACCATCTTCGCCAGATCGCGATTAGTGGCGGCGACCAGCCGGACATTGACTTTCAGCGTGTGCGTGCCGCCGACTCGCTCGAATTCCTGATCCTGCAACACCCGCAACAGCTTGGCCTGAGCGCTGGCGCTCAGTTCGCCCACTTCATCCAGAAACAGAGTGCCGCCGTCAGCGAGTTCAAACCGGCCCTTGCGCTGAGCGGTCGCGCCAGTGAACGCGCCTTTTTCATGGCCGAACAACTCACTTTCCACCAGCTCGCCGGGCAGGGCGGCGCAGTTGACGTTGACGAATAGCTTGTCACGCCGGTCGCTGAGGTCGTGAATCGCCCGCGCGATGACGCTCTTGCCGGTGCCAGTTTCTCCCGTCAGCAGCACGGTGGCGTCGGCGCCAGCCACCTGCTCAACCTGGCCGAACACCTCTTGCATAGCTGGCGAATCGCCGATGATGTTGCCGGAACTTTGCCGGGTCTTAATCTCTTCCTGGAGATAGAGGTTTTCCAGTTGCAGGTGCTTAAGGGTTTCCTCGGAATGCCAGCGCTCGGTCACATCCCGCAGGATGACGGTGTAAAAATGCTGGCCGCCCATCTCCAGCGGCGAGAGCGTGGCTTCCACCAGAAATTCCTCGCCGTCGCAACGGCGGGCGGTCAAGCCTTCGGGCGCCCACAGTTGTTGCGAGTTCACCGTAGCGGGCTGAACCGCCAGGCAATAACCTTTGAGCAGGTTGCCGAAGCGCTTGGAGAGCAAGGGTATGAAGGATTGACCGAGCATCTGTTGCGCCGAACAGCGGAAGATTTTTTCGGCGGCGGGGTTAAACAGGGTGATGCGTTGCTCAGCATCAATGGTGATGATGGCGTCCAGGGCGCTGGACAAGATACTGGATAGCCGCTCCTCACTATTACGCAGCGCCTGTTCAGCCCGCTTGCGTTCCAATTCGGCCCTGGCGCGGGCGGCGAAAATCCGCAAGAGCGCCATACCCCTGAATTCCTTAACCATCGGCTGATCATGAAATACGGCCAGGTGGCCCATCATTTCCTTCCCCGATTCGGACACCAGCGGCACGCCGAAGTAGCTTTCGATCCCGATCTCCTTAAGTTCCGGGTGTCGGGGGAACATCTCGTAAACCTTGTGGGTGTAATACA
>JAJHPN010000130.1 GCA_020890855.1 Candidatus Contendibacter sp.
GTCAGCAGGCCGCCATCAGGCAGGGCTTCCATCGCTACCAGCGCACTGTTGGGCGCTGAACTGAGCGGGTAGCGCCAGAACCGGCCATCCAGCCGGAACAGGCGAATCTGGCCGTCCGGGTCATTACGCAACGGCGCTTCAGTGCCGGTCAGCACTCCCCAGCGCGGATCGATCGTCACCGCTTCCAGGGCTTGATTGAGATTCCGGTAATTGCGCAGATCGCGCAGCGGCGCCGGCAACCGCTCCTCGCCTTTCCACAAGCCCGTGGGGCTGTAACGCACCACCCGGGGTTTATCCTCGAACGAGATCAACAGCTCCGCATCATCCGGCTTGCCGTTATCGCCATTGCGGATCGCCAGCCCTTCCGCATCGCTCGATGGCGAGCGCAACGGCTGGTCGAGTTCATCGCGCAGCGGATAGGCGGCGACCCATTGCACCCCACTCAACATGCCGCTGGCGTCGAACTCCGGGCGCAGATGAAACAGCGCGCCTTGGTCGGAAATGGCGTACAGCAGCCCGGCGTCTTCATCCCAGGCCAACCCGGACAGCCCGCACAGCGGCAGGCCATTGCTTTGCACATCGTTTAGCCGCAACGCGCCGAGCAGCCGAATACCCTGGTAAACCTGACCGACGCTGACCTGATCGGTGAGCGTGACTGGGGTCGCCTGGAATTCCGGGGTGGCGCAAGCGCCCTGGAGGCCAAGAACCAGCATGAAAATCAGCAGCAGGCGGTGGTGCATAAACCGAACGCTCCAGCGGGTTGACTGCGGTAGCGGTAAGGGCGGGCATGGTACCATTTCCACTTGATCCTCAAACCAACCCCCGTGTCCGCATCACAAGAACGAAGGTAGAACTGATGAACGCACCGGTCTGGAACCCGGCGGTGGAATTCATGGAGCGGGAGGCGCTGGAGCGGTTGCAACTCGCCAATCTCCGTATGACCGTGGCGCAGGCGCTCAAGACGCCCTTTTACCAGCGCCGGCTGGCCGAAGTCGGGCTGACCGGCCCCGAAGATCTTGCCAGCCTGCGCGATCTGCATCATCTGCCCTACACCACCAAGGACGATCTGCGCGAGGCCTATCCCTACGGTCTGCTGGCGGTAGACCGGGAACAGGCCGTGCGGCTGCACACCTCCAGCGGCACCACCGGGATGCCGACGGTGATTTACCACACCCGACGCGATCTCGATGGCTGGACCGAACTGGTCGCCCGCTGTATCGCCGCGACCGGCGCAACCGCCCGCGACGTGTTCCAGAACATGACCAATTACGGGTTGTTCACCGGTGGGCTGGGCTTGCACTACGGGGCCGAGCGGGTGGGAATGCTGGTGATTCCGGCCAGTTCCGGCAACACCAGCCGCCAGATTCAGTTGATGAAGAATTTTGGCGTCACCGTGGTTCACGCCACCCCCAGCTATCTGTTGCATCTGCATTCGGCGCTGGCGGCGGAAGGCGTCAGTCTGGACCAGTTGCGCCTGCAAAAAGCCTTTATCGGGGCCGAACCGCATTCGGAACAGACCCGCCGCAAGATCGAAGAACTGTTCAGGATCAAGGCGTACAACTCTTACGGCCTGAGCGAAATGAACGGTCCCGGCGTCGCCTTCGAGTGCCTCCACCAGACCGGCCTGCATCTGTGGGAAGACGCTTATCTGCTCGAGATCATCGATCCGCGCCGCTTGCAGCCCTGCGCCGAAGAGGAAACCGGCGAGATCGTGCTGACGACTTTGCAGCGGCAGGCGACGCCCTTGTTGCGCTATCGCACCCGCGACCTGTCCCACCTGGTCAGCGGCCATTGCCCCTGCGGGCGCAGCCATCGCCGCCTGGCGCGAATCAAGGGCCGCAGCGACGACATGCTGATCATCAACGGCGTCAACCTGTTTCCGTCGCAGATCGAAGAGGTGTTGATGAAAACGCCGGAAGTCAGCACGAATTACTTGATTCAGATTGAAAAGCGCGGGGCGATGGATCGATTGGCGGTCAAGACCGAAATTGACGCGCGGCTGTTCACCGGCAATCCGCGCGCCCTGGACGATCTGCGCGAACGGATCAGCGAACTGTTGCGTTCGGCCATTCTGGTCAAGCCGGTGGTGGAATTGCACGAGCCAGGCAGTTTGCCGGTGTCCGAGGGCAAGGCTAAACGGGTGGTCGATTTGCGGCCCGCATTCTGAAGGAGCCGGAGGAGGAGGTTATGGCGGAACAACTGAGCGTGTTCATTGATAATCGGCCTGGGCGGCTGAACGCCGTTACCGGCATTCTGCGCGATCAACAGATCAGCATCCGGGCGATGACCATCGCCGATCACCGGGATTATGGCGTAGCGAAACTGCTGGTCAGCGACCCGCGCCGGGCGCATCAGGCGCTGGCGGAACACGGTTTCGCCGCTGCGCTCCAACCGGTGCTGGCGGTGGTGATTGCGGATCAGCCCGGCGGACTGCACCAATTGCTGGAAATCCTGGCCGGGCATCACATCAACGTGCTGGATGCTTACGGTTTCGTGGTGGCGCCGGGCCAGCAGGCGATCTGGTGCATGGCCGTGGCCGATCCGGAAGAAGCTGCCCGCCTGGTCGCTGCACAGGGCTTGCCGGTGCTGGAAGACAGCGCGTTGTACCGGCTATAGCGCCACTGGTTCAGTCCCGTAGCGGACGCGCTCAGGCCGACTTGATCCGGCCCGACTGATCCGTCTACTGCTCAAACGAGGAGAAATTCATGTGGGGATCATCACGCACGATTCCGATACCCAGCCCGGAACAGGCTCTGCCTGGACGGATGACACCGCTGCGGGTTCCAGCGCGGCATTACGTGAACGATCATCCCCTGCAACCGCCCTTTCCCATCGGTATGGAACAGGCGCTGTTCGGACTGGGCTGTTTCTGGGGCGCGGAACGAAAATTCTGGACCCAGCCGGGGGTATACAGCACGGCGGTCGGCTATGCCGGCGGCGCTACGCCCAATCCGACTTACGACGAGGTCTGTAGCGGTCGCACCGGTCATGCGGAGGTGGTGCGGGTGGTGTTCGATCCCGCCCTGACGCGCTACGGGCAACTGCTCGCGGTGTTCTGGGAAGCGCATGATCCAACCCAGGGCATGCGCCAGGGCAACGATGTCGGCACGCAGTACCGCTCCGCCATCTATGCCTGCACTGCCGGGCAACTGGCCGCCGCCGAGCAAAGCCGCGCGGTCTATCAGCAGGCGCTGACCGCCGCTGGCTATGGCGTCATCACTACCGAAATTGCCGCAGCGCCGCCGTTTTATTACGCCGAAGACTATCACCAGCAGTATCTGGCCAAAAATCCCGGCGGTTACTGCGGGTTGGGCGGGGCGGGCGTCCGCTGTCCAGGGTCAGGCTAATCCGCCGGGACTTTCGCCGGCGTTGGTCCTGTCAGCGCCCATCCACCGCCAGCCAGCCCCAGCGTTCCGCCACAAAAATCTCGTGCGGCCTGAAACGGGCCTTGTAGCTCATCTTGCCGCACTGCTCCACCCAGTAGCCCAGATAAACCCAGTCCAGCCCCAAGCGCTGCGCCTCGGCGATTTGCCACAGGACCGCAAAGGCTCCCAATCCCCGCGCTTCCTCCAGCGGGTCAAAAAAGGTGTAAACCGCTGACAGGCCGTTATCCAGTCGATCCACCACCGCCACCGCCAGCAACTGCTGATCGCGGCGGAATTCACACAGCCAGGTCGGACACCAGCGCGAGGTAATGAAGGACCAGTAACTGTCCGGACTGGCCGGGTCCATGCCGCCGCCGGAATGTCGGACCATGATGTAACGGGCGAACAGGTCAAAATGCTCGTCCTTGAATTCCGCCTCCAGCTCCTGCATCTGCAAATCCTGATTGCGCGCCCAGATGCGCCGTTGCGAACGGTTGGGCTGAAACCGGTTGACGGGAATCCGCAACGACCGGCAGGCCGCGCAACCCCGGCAATGGGGTCGGTAGACATGATCGCCGCTGCGGCGAAACCCCATATCCGCCAGTTGCGTATACAAGCCCTGGTTGGTCACCGCCGGATCGGCGACCAGATTCCGCGCCAACCGGCCCGGCAGGTAGCTGCACCCGTAATCGGTCGTTAGAAACATCCGCAGGTCGTACAGCGCATCGTGGGGATTGCTCATGGCGGCGCGGACGACAAATCAGTGAATAGATCAGTGTCCAGCCGCCAGCCGCCATCGTGGCCGGGAAGCGGACAATAACGCGCCAGCAGTTGCAGAAAGACCGGGCGGGGAATATCCATCGCCCCCATGCTCACCAGATGATCAGTGTGCATCTGGCAATCGATGACTGCGAAGTCCCAGCGCCGCAACTGCGTCGCCAGGGCCGCCAGCGCCACTTTCGATGCATCGCTGACCCGGCTGAACATGGATTCGCCGTAGAACACCCGGCCCACCGCCACCCCGTACAGTCCACCGACCAGTTCGCCCTGGCGCCAGGTTTCGATGGAGTGGGCGTAGCCCAACCGGTGCAAGCGGCTATAGGCGCGCTGCATGGCCGGCGTGATCCAGGTTCCCTGACCCGCCGCGCGCGGCGCGGCGCACGCGGCGATGACTGCCTCGAAACCGGTATCCGCCGTGACGGTAAACCGCCCTTTACGGAGAATTTTAGCCAGGCTGCGGGAGATGTTGATGGCTTCCGGGAACAGCACCAGACGCGGGTCCGGCGACCACCACAGAATCGGCTGGCCGGGCGAATACCAGGGGAAAATGCCTTGCCGGTAGGCTCGTAACAGCCGGGACGGGTTCAGGCTACCGCCTGCGGCCAGCAAGCCGTCTGGTTCGTTCAAAGCGCGATCCGGCGGGGGAAACGGCTGGTCGTCGTTACGC
Organism: Candidatus Contendibacter sp.; assembly: GCA_020890855.1. GTDB lineage: Bacteria > Pseudomonadota > Gammaproteobacteria > Competibacterales > Competibacteraceae > RXIV01. The sequence goes on from JAJHPN010000130.1 coordinate 4,813, forward strand.
GGGTCCAGCCACGGCAGAGTCATCGGGGATTACCTCGTCCCGGTAGGGTGAATGGTGCAACAGTCGCCGGGCGTAGTCGCGCACTGCCGGCGTCTCCCGGTCCAGAAAATCAGCAATGGCCCGCCGGAATCCGGGATCGGCGATCCAGTGGGCGGAGTGGGTAAAAACGGGTAAAAAGCCCCGGTAGATTTTATGCTCCCCCTGAGCGCCCGGCTCAAAACCCTGCAATCCCTGCTGAATGCAATAGTCCAGACCCTGATAATAGCAGGCTTCAAAATGCAGGCTGTCATAGTCGGCCCGGCACCCCCAATGACGACCATATAACGTGGAGTCGCTGCGCAAGCAAATAGCGGCGGCGACTTCGCGGCCCTCGGCGAACGCCAGCACCACTTGCAACCGCTCGCCCAGCGTCGTGGCGATCTCCTGAAAAAACGGGAGAGTGAGCGTCGCGACTCCGCCCAGCCGGTCAAACGTGGAGCGATAAAATTGATGAACCGTTGGCCATTGACTCTCGGTCAGCGCCGCCCCGGACTGCATGCGCAATTCCAGACCGGCTTCGCGCACCAGGCGCCGCTCCCGGTTAATATTCTTGCGGCGTTTGGCGGTGAAAGCGTCGAGAAAATCCTGAAAATCCCGGTAGCCGCGATTGCGCCAGTGAAACTGGCAGCCAATCCGGGGCAGAAAGCCTCGCGCCTGCAACGGCGCCAGGTCGGCGGGAACGGGAAACAGCCAGTGGATCGAGGACAGGCCATGCCGGCGACTCTCTTCCAGCGCGAAATCCACCAGCGCCTGCGCGGTGTCCTGCGGGTGCGGCTGATCGGGGGCCAGCAGCAGACGGGGGCTGGTGGACGGCGTGTAGGGAATGGCGCTGACCAGCTTGGGATAATAAGGCTGACGATTGCGCCGGTAGGCCTCCGCCCAGCCCCAGTCGAACACGAATTCGCCATAGGAATTAAATTTCAGGTACAAGGGCGCGGCGCCCAGCAACCGCCCCTGCGGGTCGCGGCAGACCATGTGCCAGGGCAGCCAGCCGGTGGCTTCGCCGACGCAGCCATGCCGCTCCAGAGCGCTGAGGAACTCGTGGCTCAGAAACGGGTGATGGTCAGGAACCAGCCGGTTCCAGTCGGCGGCGGGGATTTCGGTCAGGCTGGCAAGGCGTTCAAGACCCATGATGAAGAGCGCACCGGTGGCGAAGATGGATGATTTGGAACCTGAAACGGCGCAGCGGTTCGCTGCCCCACTGCATCCTTCACCGTCTGGCCTTGAAATGAAACAATAATGGCGATTTTTACCTCAACGACAGGACAGGAATTTTGGCCCAGGCACATCGCATCAAGACCGATCCCGCCGTGATGCGGGCGGGGGTATTCCGTTTCCTCAACCGCATCGTGCGGGAAAGCGGATTCTGGCTGCTGGCGGCGCTGGCGCTGGGGATGATCGCGGCGCTGGCGACGTTCAATCCGGCCGACCCGGCCTGGACTCATACCGCCAGCGTAGCCCGGTTGCACAATCTGGGCGGCGTTCCGGGCGCGTGGTTTGCCGACATGATGCTGTATTTCTTTGGCTATCCCGCCTATCTGCTGCCGCTGGGCATCGTGTTCGGAGGCTGGCGACTGTTCAAACGGGGTGGATTACTGGCCCTGGACGGCGAGATTGTGTTGTTCCGGATACTGGGGTTCGCGGTGGCGCTGGCGACGACTTGTGGACTGGCGGCGCTGCATCTGCGGGTGATTCCGGCAACCCTGCCCGGCGACAGCTCGGCCGGCGGGTTGGTGGGCGTTCACATCGGCCAGTTTCTAATCCACGCCTTCGGGTTTAACGGCGGCAACCTGTTCATGGCGGCGTTGCTGCTGGCTGGAGTGGTGCTGGCGACCGGCGCGTCATGGCTGACGATCCTGGACGGGATCGGTGCGGGAACGCTGCGATTGCTGGACTGGATCGGCAGCTTGGCGCTGGCTCCCTTGCGCTGGCTGGGGCCGGCGGCGAAGACCAGGACTGCCGACGATGGGGATAGCGCCGCGCTGAATGAATCGGATCCTGCCGTCGCCACGCCGTTGGCATCGCAACCGGCGCTGCTCCGGGCGCGCGAGTGGCTGATCGGCGCCGGGCGATCCGCACTGGCGGCCGCTTCGGCCTGGTGGATCGCCCGCCGAATGACGGAGGAATCCAGTTCACCCGCGCCGGAACCCCCGAATTCCGGGTCAGCGCCGCTTGACACTGGGGTTGCCGAGTCCGCCGCTGCGAGTACCGGCAGCCGGTCGGGACGGATTGAGCCGGTGCTGAGTTTGCCCATGGCGGAAAACGCGCCCTCGCCGCCCCTTGCCGCTGCGGCGGTTCCCCAGCCGATCGGGGAAGCGGTTCTGGAAGCGCCGTATCTGGACATGCTGACGTTATTGCCCACCCTGGCCGCCCCGCCGCCGGTCATCCCGCCGGCGCCGGTTGCACCGCGAGTGATGCCGCCGCTGCCTTCGGTGCAAACCCCCTGGCAACCGGGCGAAGGGTTTGCGGTTCATCCGCCGGCTTCGCTCCCTCCCGACGGGACTGTGCCGAAGACGGAACCGGAAGAGGTCGATCCATCCGATCTGGACGACGCCAACTGGACGCTGCCGATCCCGCCGCCGGCGGTGATGACCCGCCGGGTCGCCGCGCCGCCGCCGGCGCCGATCCCGTACCCGTTGCCGCCGCTGGATTTGCTCGATCCACCACCGCTGCGCCCGGACGGCTATTCCACCGAAGCGCTGACCACGATGTCCCGGCAGGTGGAAGTCCAGCTCAAGAGTTTTGGCATCGAGGTCAAAGTGGTGGCGGTGGAGCCGGGGCCGGTCATCACCCGCTTCGAGATCGACCCGGCGCCGGGAGTCAAGGTCAGTCAGATCAGCAATCTGGCGAAAGACCTGGCGCGGGGACTGCTGGTGATCAGTGTGCGGGTGGTCGAGATTATTCCTGGCAAATCGGTCATCGGACTGGAAATTCCTAACCGGCAACGCGAAATCGTCTACCTGCGCGAAGTGCTGGAATCGCCGGTTTACACCCAGTCGGCCTCGCCGCTCACCCTGACGCTCGGCAAGGATATTGGCGGCAATCCGGTGGTGGCGAATCTGAACAAGATGCCGCATCTGCTGGTGGCGGGCACCACCGGCTCTGGCAAATCGGTGGCGATCAACGCCATGTTGCTTAGTCTGCTGTACAAGGCGGCGCCCAGCGAGGTGCGGCTGATTCTGGTCGATCCGAAGATGCTGGAACTGTCGGTTTATGAGGACATTCCGCATCTGCTGACCCCGGTGGTGACCGACATGAAGGAAGCGGCCAACGCCTTGCGCTGGTGTGTGGGCGAAATGGAGCGCCGCTACCGGCTGATGGCGACGCTGAAGGTGCGCAACATCGCCGGCTTCAATCGCAAAGTGCTGGATGCGCTGGCGGCGGGAGAGGGGCTGACCGACCCCTTCTGGAAACCGGATTTGGCGGGAACGCCGGCGGAAACTCCGCTGTTGCAGCCCTTGCCGTTCATCGTGGTGGTGATCGACGAACTGGCCGACATGATGATGATCGTCGGCAAGAAGGTGGAGGAACTGATCGCCCGGCTGGCGCAGAAGGCGCGGGCTGCCGGCATTCACCTGATTCTGGCGACCCAGCGGCCTTCGGTGGACGTGATCACAGGGCTCATCAAGGCCAATATCCCGACTCGGGTCGCCTTTCAGGTGTCGTCGCGGGTGGATTCCCGCACCATTCTCGATCAGATGGGCGCAGAACAGCTTTTAGGTCATGGCGACATGCTGTATCTGCCGCCAGGCGCCGGCTTGCCGCAGCGGATGCATGGCGCGTTTGTCGATGATCACGAAGTCAACCGGGTGGTCGATTATCTGCGCCAGACCGGCGCCCCGGATTATGTCGACGAGGTGCTGGCGGAATCGGCTGAGAGCGGCGAGAACGGCGGCGCCAGCGAGGGGGATGGGCGCGGCGGCGAGAGCGATCCGCTGTATGACGAAGCGGTGCGGATCGTCACCGAATCGCGGCGGGCTTCAGTATCCGGAGTGCAGCGCCGGCTGCGGATTGGTTATAACCGGGCGGCGCGGCTGGTCGAGACGATGGAAAACGCCGGGGTGGTAGGACCGGTGCAAACCAACGGTAGCCGGGAGGTGCTGGCGCCGCCGCCGCGAGTCTGATCCAGATGCGCCACATCGTATTGGCCCGTGGCTGGCTCCCCTTGCTTACCCGCTGGCCGCCAGACGCCCATCGCGAAAGTCATTCAGCGCCTGATAGATTTCCTGCTCGGTATTCATGACGAACGGGCCATATTGCGCAATCGGTTCGTTCAATGGTTGACCGGCGATCAGCAGCGCTCTGGCCTCGCCCAGCGCGCCTATCGTGACGCCGTCGGCCTGCGCGTCATTGCTCAGAATCGCCATGCGCTGCATCGGTATCTCGCTGCCGGCGATGCTCACTGCGCCACGATACACGTAGATGAAGGCGTGGCGCCCGGCGGGCAGCGACTGGGTAAAGCGGGCGCCGGCCGGCAGATGCAGGTCCAGATACAGCGGCGCGGTGGCCTCCCGAGTGACAGCCCCGATCACGCCGTGGCTTTCGCCGGCGATGACGGTGACGGCTACGCCGGCGTCGGTGACAAAACCCGGCAGGTCGGCGGCGGCGAAATCGCGATACCAGGGTTCGGTCATCTTGTCGCGCGCGGGCAGGTTCAGCCAAAGCTGGAAGCCTTCCATCACGCCTTCTTCCTGCTGCGGAATCTCGGAATGGATCACGCCACGGCCTGCGGTCATCCACTGCACGCCGCCATTCTCAAGCAACCCTTCATGACCGGCGCTGTCGCGATGCCGCATCCGTCCAGCGATCATGTAGGTGATGGTCTCGAAACCGCGATGCGGGTGGTCAGGAAAGCCGGCGAGGTAATCATCCGGCTGATCGCTGCCAAAGGCGTCGAGCATCAGGAACGGATCGAGCCGGCGCTGGAGGGACTGCGTCAATACCCGGGTCAGTTTCACGCCAGCGCCGTCGGAGGTGGCCTTGCCGGCGACCAGTTGCTCAACGGTGCGCGATCGGGTGATCCGTTCGGTCGGGTGGGTAGGGTTCGTCATTAGCGTGACTCCTCGTTGACTCAGACCAATACCGCCGTCATATCGGCTTCGGCTTCGGCGAAGCCCTGCTGTACGGCCTCCGGCCCCATGTTCAAGCCTTCGGCATAGATGAACTGCACCTCGGTCATCCCGAGGAAGCCGAGCACCATTTTTAGATACGGGGCCTGCGTATCGGTTGCAGCGTCCCGATAGCGACCGCCGCGCGCCAGCGCCACATAGACTTTTTTGTCCGTGAGCAAACCTTCCGGCCCATTCCCGGTATAGCGGAAGGTGACGCCGGCCCGGGCGATGGCGTCAATCCAGGTTTTTAACTGCACCGATACGCCGAAGTTGTACATCGGTGCGCCCAGGACGAGGACATCGGCGGCTTGCACTTCGGCAATCAACGTATCGTCGAGGGCGACCCGCGCTGCCTGGGCCGGGGTGCGCTGTTCCGCCGGGGTGAACAGGGCGCCGAGCGCGGCTTCGTCCAGCACCGGATGCGGATGGCTGGCGAGATCGCGAACCGTGAGCCGGGCGGCCGGATTCGCCGATTGCAGGCGAGCGACGATCACTTGGGCGATGCGGGTGGAGTGGGCGTCTTCCCGGCGGGCGCTGGCATTGACTTGGAGGATGTTCATAGAAAGTTCCTGGTGGTGAGTGAGAGCGTGGAAGGCACTTTATTGATGGTTGCATCTGGAGAGAAGCCCCTAAACTGGATAACATTGTTTGCTATATGGAACAATTTGAACCCAACGATTTGCTGATTTTCGCCCGCGTTGCTGAAGCGGGCAGTTTCAGCCGCGCCGCCGAACGGCTTGGTTTGCCGAAATCAACGGTATCGCGCCGCATCACGCTGTTTGAAGATCAGTTGGGCGAGCGCCTGATGCTGCGCACCACCCGCCGTCTCGCCCTGACCGAATTCGGCGAGCATCTGCTGGAACATGCGCGCCAGGTGGCGACGGAAGTTGAGGCGGTCAAGGCGCTGGCCGAGCATCGGCAGGCCCGGCCGAGTGGCCGGCTGCGGGTGTCGATGCCGAGTGATTTCGCCAACCTGCTGCTGACCGACATGCTGGCGGCGTTTATCGCCCTTCATCCGGCGGTGGCGCTGGAACTGGATTTGTCGCCGCGCCGGGTGGATTTACTGGGGGA
>JAJHPN010000133.1 GCA_020890855.1 Candidatus Contendibacter sp.
AATGCGCCGGTGCAGCAGGAGATGCTGCGGCTGGAGAAGGGCATGGTGACTGGCCAGGGGCTGCATGTTTACCTGCACGACCATTTGGATGAACTGGCTCAGGGCGGGGCCGTCCAGCAGGTGCGGTTCCTGGTTCCGCTGGAAGGCCGCGAGTTCCTGTTTCGCATTCGCCCGGTGGAGAAACACGGTGATCCGGACACCGTGGCGTTCACCATCGAAGCGGATTGCTGGCCGCTACGACTAGCCGCGCCAACCCTGGAAATCCGTTACGACCGCGTTACCCGCCGGCTGCTGTCCTACCGCGGTGTATCCCGTCTGCTCAGCGCCGATCAGGATGCCCAGAACGTCACCATCGCCTACCGCTATCCGGGTTAACTGGCTGCATTCGCAAAGATCTCTTGCCACCCCCGGTATTAAGGCGAGGGTAAATCGGTCACCGCTCAACTGGTTTGCCGCCGATATGCCAGCATGAGCAGAATCACGCCGACCGCCATCAGCGGCAATGACAGCAGTTGTCCCATGGTCAGCCAGCCAAAGGCCAGATAACCCAAGTGAGCGTCCGGCTGACGAACCAGCTCCACCAGCAGGCGGAATGTGCCGTAGCACAGCGCGAACAATCCCGATACCGCCATTCTTGGGCGTGGTTTGGCTGAAAATAGCCAGATAATCAGAAACAGCGCCACGCCTTCCAGCGCCGCCTCATACAGTTGCGAAGGATGGCGCGGCAGGTTATCCCCGGTTTGGCGAAACACCATGCCCCACGGCAAGTCTGTCACCCGGCCCCATAACTCGCCATTGATGAAATTGCCGATCCGTCCGAACAACAGCCCCGGCGCAATCAGTGGTGCGATGAAATCTACGGTTCCCCAGAACGGCTTTTGGTATTTGCGCGCAAACAGCGTCATCGCCAGCAGTACGCCCAGGAATCCGCCATGAAATGACATCCCGCCCTCCCAGATGCGGAACAGCGTCAGCGGATTATTCAGGAAGGAACCGAAGCCATAAAACAGGACGTAGCCGATTCGGCCACCCAGGATGACGCCCAAGGCGATGTAGAACACCAGATCGTCCATTTGCTCGGCAGTCCAGTCGGAGCCGGGTTGCTTGACCCGGTAACGGCCCAGCGCCCAGCCGATCAGGAACGCCAGCAAGTACATCAGGCCATACCAGCGGATCTGTAGCGGCCCCAGACTAAGCGCCACCGGATCAAAATCGGGATGGATGAGCATAAAAAACTCCCAGATCAGGCCGGCAGCACCCGTGCCAGAATGGTCTTAAGATAATCGGTTTCAGGGATAGCCGGGTGCACCGGATGGTCTGGTCCTTGCCGGCCCTGCTCCAGAATGACCAGATTGCGCTCCAAATGCCGCGAGCCTTGCAACAACACCTGAATTAAGGCTTCACGCGGCAGCAATTGCGAGCAGGAACACGAAATCAGCAGTCCATCGCGCTCCAGCACTTGCATCGCCATCTCATTGATTCGGCGGTAGGCCAGTGATCCCTCCTTGAAATCCTTGCGGCGCTTGACGAACGCCGGCGGGTCGATAATCACCACGTCAAAGCGTTCATGGGCTTCGCGCAGCGCCTTGAGCGCCTCGAAAGCGTCGCCTTGGCGAATCTGCATCTGGTCACTAACCCCGTTGAGGGTTGCATGGACTTTAACCTGCTCCAGCGCGGCGGTGGAACTGTCGACGCAGACCACTTCACGAGCGCCGCGCACCGCCGCTCGAATCCCCCAGGCCCCGGTATAACTGAATACGTCCAGCACCCGCCGATTGGCAATGTAGCGATCCAGCCGGGCGCGATTGTCGCGCTGGTCGTAAAACCAGCCCGTCTTCTGCCCGGTTTTTGGCGCAATCTGGAATCGCAAGCCGTCTTCCTCAATAGCCACAGTGTCAGGGACGGTCCCGGCGGCGTCGGCCACGTAGCGTTCCAAACCTTCCAGCTCCCGCATCGGGCCATCGTTACGCCACAGCACGGCGACCGGTTTCAGCACTTTTTGTAAGGCCGCTAGAATATCCTCCTTGAACCGATCCATGCCGGCGGTCGTGATCTGCGCCACACACAGATCGCCATAGCGGTCAATAATCAGCCCCGGCAAACCGTCGCCTTCGCCATAAACCAGTCGGTAGAACGGCCGGTTATACAGGCGTTCGCGCAGGCTTAGCGCCACATTCAGCCGGTGAACCAGCAACGAGGGGCTAAGCGGATGGTCGGGATCGCGGCTGACCAGGCGAGCGCATAACAGGGTGTTGGGATTGACATAGCCCGTGCCAATGACCTTACCGTTGCTGGATTGGATCACGACCGGCTGACCGGGCGCAAAATGACGCAGCGGGGTCGCCTCAACATCGACTTCATTGCTGTAAACCCACAGGTGGCCAGCGCGCAACCGGCGATCTTCATCCTTACGTAGACGCAATGGGGCAAAATCGGTGGGGAAAACGGGAGATAAAGGCATGGAATGATGATGTCCTGATTAGGATCGGAAGGAGCCAGCCGGCCGAAGTTTACCCGACTGGCGCGAAAAGCCTCATCTTTAATACCGCTTTGAAATTCATGGGTGGCTGAATTAATAGGTTATTTGAACATCTGGCGCTTGTGATTATGAAGTTATCTTGACAGGGGCAGGTAAGTGGTTATAATCCGCGGCTCGCTGAAGTTGGAAGCGAGCAGGGCGAAAAGGGAAGCGCAGGGAGGGTTTACAAAGGGAATGGAAGGGGTTATAGTAGCT
>JAJHPN010000139.1 GCA_020890855.1 Candidatus Contendibacter sp.
TAGGCTTTGGCCGAGGCGATGACAATGTCGGTATCCGCGCCCTGACCGTTGACAATCCGCCCGCCTTTCGCCACCCGCACCGTGACTTCGCCTTGCGAATCGGTGCCGCTGGTGATGTTGTTGACCGAGTACAGCAGCAAATCGGCGCCGGTTTGCAAAATGCGCTCAATCGCCTTGAACGCCGCGTCGACCGGGCCGCCGCCAGTGGCCGTAGCGTTGCTCTCCACGCCATCAACCGCCAGGGTAATTTGGGCATTCGGGGTTTCGCCGGTTTCGGAACAGACCCGCAGATAGCGCAATTTCACCCGCTCGTTGACGGCGGCCAGATTGGCGTCCGTCACCAGCGCCTGCAAATCCTCGTCATAAATCTCATGTTTCTTGTCCGCCAGGTCCTTGAACCGAGCAAAGGCGGCGTTCAATTCCTCCTCGGAGGCGAAGCTGACGCCCAGCTCCTCCAGCCGGGTGCGGAAGGCGTTACGCCCGGAATGCTTGCCCATCACCATCCGGTTGGCGCTCCAGCCGACATCCTCAGCCCGCATGATTTCGTAGGTTTCGCGGTGCTTGAGAACGCCGTCCTGATGGATGCCGGATTCGTGGGCGAAAGCGTTCGCGCCGACAATGGCCTTGTTGGGCTGCACCGGAAAGCCGGTGATGTTGGCGACCAGTCGCGAGGCGGGGACGATTTGGGTGGTGTCAATCCCGGTTTCAAGCTGAAACACATCGCGGCGAGTCCGCACCGCCATGACGATTTCTTCCAGCGAGGCGTTGCCCGCTCGCTCGCCGAGACCGTTGATGGTGCATTCCACCTGCCGCGCCCCGGCCAGCACCGCCGCTAGCGAATTGGCGACTGCCAGCCCGAGATCGTTGTGGCAATGGACCGAGAAAATGGCCTGATCGGCATTCGGCACCCGCTCGATCAGGCTGCGGATGGTGTGCGCGAACTGATCGGGGACGTTGTAGCCGACCGTGTCAGGGATATTAATGGTGCGGGCGCCGGCGGCGATCACCGCTTCGGTAATCCGACAGAGAAAGTCGAGTTCGGAACGACCGGCGTCCTCGGCGGAAAATTCGACATCATCCGTCCAGCGCCGGGCGCGCCGCACCGCTTCAACCGCCCGCTCCAAGACCTGCTCCGGCTCCAGCCGCAGCTTCATTTTCATGTGGATCGGCGAGGTGGCGATGAAGGTGTGAATGCGGCCAGAAGCCGCCTCCTTGATCGCCTCGCCCACCCGGTCAATATCGGCATCGGCAGCGCGAGCCAATCCACAGACGGTGCTATCCTTGACCGCCCGCGCCACCGCCCGCACTGCCTCGAAATCACCGGGGCTGGCAATAGGAAAACCGGCTTCAATCACATCGACCCGCATCCGCTCCAGCATTTTGGCGATACGGACTTTTTCCTCCTTGGTCATTGACGCGCCAGGACTCTGTTCGCCATCGCGCAGGGTCGTGTCGAAGATGATCAGCTTATTCATGGGGCATTGCTCCAGCCAGTGGGCGGGGGTTAGATTCAGGCGACAGCAGAAACAATCGGTTCGCCGTCAGGCTGTTCAGCCTGAATCCGATCAATGGAAAGTTGGATGAACGCCGGATCAAGTTCAATCCCGACACATTGCCGGCGCTGCCGTAAACAAGCAATTGCCGTAGTGCCGCTGCCAAGAAACGGATCCAGCACCAGCGCATTTTCCGGCGTTGCTGCTAACAGGCAGCGCTCCACTAACGCCAATGGTTTTTGGGTTGGATGTTTGCCAAAGGTTTTTTCTCCCCGTCCAGGCGCAGTAAAAGTCCATACCGTTTTCATCTGTTTGCCGTCATTAGCTTCACGCATCAAATCATAATTGAAGTAATGTTTGCTGGCTGAGTTTTTCGCCGCCCACAATACAGTTTCCGTGGCATGAGTAAAATAACGGCAGGATAAATTAGGCGGCGGATTGGGTTTTTGCCAGACAATGTCATTAAGGATTTTATAGCCTAATTGCTGCATAGCGTAGCCAATGGAAAAGATGACATGATGGGTGCCAGTAATCCAGATCGTCCCATTCGGCTTCAAGACCTGTTGACAGCGCTGCAACCACTCCCGGTTGAACTCGTGATTCAGTTCAGCTCCTTGCGATTGATCCCAATCGCCTTTGTCCACCTTGACCATTTTCCCGGCATGACAGGTAATGCCGCCATTGGAAAGAAAATAGGGTGGATCAGCAAAAATCATGTCAAAATAGCCTTGAGGATACTGATCTGCAATAGTATCCAGCAACTCAAAACAATTACCCTGATAAATCCGTATCCCCTGCTCTTTATTCCGATAAGCGTAATTAGGCCATCCAATGAATGCTGATTCAGCACATGCTGACGCAACAGTTGGTTGATTCATGGTTGCGGCGATAGAAAGACTAACTGGATTCATGAGATTGGGTTGCCAGAAATGCCGCTATTTAACTGAAGGATTAGGGTTGATCGGTTCTGTTTTGCTCCGCCGCCGGGAACGCACCCGCCAACGCCATAAAAATAGGATCGGTCCCGACAAGCCATAGGTGAGGAAGCCAAAAAAAAGAATCTTCGGCGGGTCCATTGAGGTGAAGACAAAAATCAGCACGATGATCAAAACAGTGATAAAGGGAACCCGACTGTGCAAATCGAGTTGCTTGAAGCTGAAATAGAGAATGTTGCTGAACATCAGCGCCCCGGCGCCAATGGTGATCATCAACGCTGGCCATAACATTTGCGGACCA
>JAJHPN010000039.1 GCA_020890855.1 Candidatus Contendibacter sp.
TGCTTGGGCAACAGCCCCGCTCCAGCCCGCCAGCCTCCGAAGATGCCCTGCGACTGGTGCATGAGCTGCAAGTTCATCAGATTGAACTGGAATTGCAGAATCACGCCCTGCTGGAAATTCGCGCTCAACTCGAACAAAGCCTGGAAAAATATACCGATCTCTATGATTTCTCCCCCGCCGGCTACTTCACCCTGGCCCATGACGGGACGATTCAGGACGTGAATCTGGCCGGGGCCACGCTGCTGGCGACGGATCGCAGCCACCTGATCGGCAAGCGGTTTGGGCTGTTCGTGACCGACCAGACCCGGCCCGGCTTCAATGCGTTTCTGGAACGGATGCAGAGCGGCGCCACCCGGGAGTATTGTGAAGTCGCTATTGAAGACCCAGTTGCTCCGCCCTGCCATCTCCATCTGCAAGGCGTGGGTCTGGAGGGTGATACCGGCTGGCAATACCGGATTTCAGCGCTGGACATCACCGAGCGCAAACAAATGGAGCAGGCGCTGCGCCTCAGTGAAGAAAAGTATCGCACTGTGGCTGACTTCACCTCCGATTGGGAGTATTGGCGCGATCCGGAAGGCCATTACCGGTATGTCTCGCCCGCCTGCGAGCGGATCGCCGGCTATCGCCCGGCGGACTTTATCGCCAATCCTGCGCTGATGCTGGCCATCGTTCACCCGGACGACCAGGCGCGGATCGCCCAGCATTTCGCCAGCAAAACCGCGTTGGATGAAGCGCTGGATTTTCGAATCAGGACTCGTGCGGGCGAGGAGCGCTGGATCAGCCATGTTTGCCAAGCCGTGTATAGCATGGATGGCCGCTGGTTGGGCCAACGTGGCAGTAATCGTGATATCACCGAGTACAAGAAAACCGCCATCGCGCTGCGGGCCAGCGAAGAACGGTACCGGCAATTATTCAGCACCCTGATCTCCGGCTTCGCCCTGCATGAGATGCTGTATGACGCCCAGGGTCAACCGGATGATTATCGGTTCCTTGAGGTTAATCCGGCCTTTGAACAACTCACCGGTCTATGCGCCGCCGACCTGATCGGCAAAACCGTGCGGCAAGCGTTGCCTGGGATTGAATCGTTCTGGATCAAAACCTACGGACAAGTCGCGCTGACGGGAGAATCCACCCATTTCGAGTACTACGCCCAGGCATTAAACAAATACTTTGAAGTCGTGGCCTATCGACCGAAAACGGGGCAATTCGCCTGTTTATTCACCGACATCAGCGACCGCAAGCGGACAGAAGCCGCGCTGCGGGAAAGTGAAAATCGGTATCGTTCGCTATTTGAAAACATGATCAATGGTTTTGCCTACTGCCGGATGCTGTTTGCAGAGGGTCAACCGCAGGATTTTATCTATCTGAAAGTGAACAACGCTTTTGAGCAGTTGACTGGATTGTCGGATGTCATCGGAAAACGAGTCACTGAGGTGATTCCGGGAATTCGGGAATCTACCCCGGAACTCTTCACGATCTATGGTCGGGTGGCTTCCACTGGTGTAGCCGAGCGATTCGAGATCTATCTGCAACCGTTACGAATCTGGTTGGCTGTGTCGGCCTACAGTTCACAGTCCGGTTATTTCGCCGCCATTTTCGACAATATTAGTGAACGTAAACAGGCCGAACAGCACATCGCCCATCTGGCCTATCACGACCCCCTCACCCAACTGCCCAATCGGCTGTTGCTGACGGATCGCCTGCAACAGGCGATGGCCCAGAGCCTGCGTGATCAGCGACGGTTGGTGGTGTGCTATCTGGATCTGGATAACTTCAAGCCGATCAATGACGTCTGGGGCCACGCCCAAGGCGACCGGGTGCTGATCGACATCGCCCAACGCCTGAGTCAGTGTGTGCGCGCCGGCGATACCGTCGCCCGGATGGGGGGAGATGAATTCGTTTTGCTATTTAAGGGGTTGCTGGATATCGAGGAATGCGAACGCGCCCTGGATCGGGTGATGCGCACCCTGCAAACTCCGTTTTCGGTAGCTGGTCAACCGGCGCTGCTCAGCGCCAGTCTCGGCGTCACCCTGTATCCCGACGACCAGTCTGACGCCGACGGATTGCTTCGCCACGCCGATCAGGCCATGTACGTCGCCAAGCAGACCGGTGGCAACCGCTATCAACTGTTTGATCCGGACTATGACCGCCGCGCCCGCAGTTACCGCGAAATTCGGCAACGGGTTCAGCAAGGGCTGTCCGATGGCGAATTCCAGCTTTACTACCAGCCCAAGGTCGACATGCGTCAGGGTGCGGTGATCGGCGCAGAAGCCCTGATTCGCTGGCGGCATCCCGACGAGGGGCTGTTGACGCCCGCACGGTTCATGCCCGCCGTCGATGTCGACGAGGTGTCAACGGCGGTCGGCGAATGGGTGCTGAATGAGGCGCTGCGGCAAATGGCGGTCTGGGCGGCGCAGGGGTTGCGGTTACCGGTCAGCGTCAACCTGTCCGGTCGTCATTTACAGCAGCCGGGCTTTGTCACCCGCCTGCAAACAGCGCTGGCGACGCACCCGACGGTGCCGCCGGACTGGCTGGAGCTGGAGATTCTGGAAACCGCCGCGCTGGAAGACCTGTCCGCCACTTCGCAGTTGATTGAAGAGTGCCGACGGCTGGGGGTGCGGTTTTCCCTCGACGATTTTGGCACCGGTTACTCCTCGCTGACCTACCTCAAGCACTTGCCGGTGCATCTGCTGAAAATCGACCAGTCCTTCGTCCGCGACATGTTGACCGATGGCGAGGCGCTGGCCATCGTTCGGGGCGTGATTGGCCTGTCGCTGGCGTTTCATCGGGACGTGATCGCCGAAGGGGTGGAAACGGACGAACACAGTTGCGCGTTGTTGCGCCTCGGTTGCAACCTGGTCCAAGGCTACAGCGTGGCCCGGCCGATGCCCCCGGAGCTGATTCCGGGTTGGGTCGCCGGTTGGAAGCCGCTCCCGGCATGGCGTAACCAGGACGATAGGGCCTGATTCGGGCGCGAATGCCGGGAAATCGGCGTTCAGCCGGTGGCGTTCAGCCGGCGGCAGGATCTCTCGCCCGCGCGGTGCGCTCAATTCTGGGCGATGCTCTTAAGCGCCTCGGCGTATTTTTCCGCATCGGTGGTGCGCAACAGATGCCGGACGGCCTCGCTCAATTCACCGACATGGCTGTTCTGGACCGCCCGTTTAATCTCCAGCAAGCCTGTGGGGTGCATACTGAATTCGGTCAGGCCCAGCCCCAGCAGCAGCCGGGTATAACGGGGATCGCCGGCCATTTCGCCGCACAGACTGACCGGGATGCCGGCTTTATGACCGGCGCGAATGGTGTTGTGAATCAGCATCAGCACCGCCGGATGCAGCGGGTCATACAGGTAGTTAATCTCATCGTCGACCCGGTCAATCGCCAGCGTGTACTGAATCAGGTCGTTGGTGCCGATGGACAGGAAATCCAGATAGTGGGCGAATTGCGGCGCGCACACTGCCGCCGCCGGCACTTCAATCATCCCGCCGATGGGCAGCTTCTCGTCGAACGCCAGTCCGCGATCCCGCAATTCCTGACGGGTCTCCGCCACCAGTCGCAGCACTTGAAAGACTTCCTGGATGGTCGATAGCATCGGGATCATCATCCGCACCGGCCCAAAAGCTGAGGCCCGCAAAATAGCGCGTAATTGCGGGCGGAACATCGCGAGGTCTTTCAAGCACATCCGGATCGCCCGCAGCCCCAGCGCCGGATTGGTGCTGACCGGCCCGCCGCGCCCCCCGTCCACCTGCTTGTCCGCGCCCAGATCGGCGGTCCGGATCGTCACTGGACTGCCGTCCAGAACCTTGATCACGTGCAGGTAGGAGGCCAGATGTTCCTCTTCATCCGGGGCCTCGGTCCGGTTCATGAACAGGAATTCAGTCCGGTACAGCCCTACGCCATCGGCGGCCACGTCCCGCACCGCCGTGGCGTCTTCGGGCTGTTCGATATTGGCGTACAAGCCAATCGTCATGCCGTCGCGGGTGATCGCCGGCTTGCCCTTGAGTTTGCTTAATTCGCGCTGCTCGCGGCGTTCCTGTTGCTGCTTGTGCCGGTAATAACGCAGGATGCGCTCATCCAGCCCCACCAGGATCGCCCCCTGCCGGCCATCCACGATGACCGGTTCATCATGGCCCAGCCAGGCGCGGGCGTTGCGCGCCCCGACCACTGCCGGAATCCCCAGGCTGCGGGCCAGAATCGCGGTGTGGGACAGCGGCCCACCGTACTCGGTGACGAAGGCTTGCACACCCTGATGCTGCATCAGAATCGTATCCGCCGGGGTCAGGTCGTCGGCGACGATCACCCGTCCTTCCAGCCGGCTGGCGGACGGCTCGGCGTAATCGGGGTTGCCGGCGCTGGCCGGGTCTTCCGTCACCAGAATCCGTTGCACCCGCCGCACGACATGATCGACATCATCCTTGCGGGTGCGCAGGTAGGGATCATCCATCTGCTCAAATACTTGCACCAGCAAATCGCGCTGGATTTTCAGCGCCCACTCGGCGTTGCACTTGCGCGTGCGAATCAGCTGAACCGGCGCTTCAGTGAAGGTCACGTCCTGCAACATCAGCAGGTGGGTGTCAATAAAGGCCGTCAGATCGCCCGGCGTGGTGGGCGGAATCTGCTGCCGGATTTCCTGCAATTGCTTTCGGGCTATGTCCAGGCTGTTCAAAAATCGCCGGATTTCATCCTCGATAATGGCGTCGGGAATGGCGTACTCGGCAATTTCCATCTGGTTGCGCTGGAGCAGATAGGTCCGGCCAATCGCGTAGCCCCGGGAAACGCCGATGCCATGCAGCGAAAAAGTCATGGCGAAGCTCTCCTATTCGTCTTCGTCAAACCGGCGCAGAATCAGGCTTTCGAGATGGTCCAGCGCCGGTTTGGCTTCCGGGCCGCTGGCGGACAGCTCCAGCTTGGTCCCACAGGCCGCCGCCAGCATCATCACCCCCATAATGCTTTTGCCGTTGACTTCACGCCCACTGCGCAGCAGGCGAATCTCGGCGTCGAAACCGGAAGCCAGGGTGACGAACTTGGCGGCGGCGCGGGCGTGCAGCCCCAACCGGTTGATGATGATGATCTCCCGTTTCAGCAAACCGGCGCTCCCTTGCTCATCGTCCGAAGACGGCTGGCGTTTCATGATTTCAGTTCTCGATGTCGGGCCATGACATGTCGGCGGATGCTGCGGAAGTGCTGCGCCAGCGCTTCGACGATAAACACCGAACGATGCTGGCCACCCGTGCAACCGATGGCGACCGTCAGATAGCTGCGGTTGCTGGTTTCAAAACGCGGCAGCCAGTCGGTCAGGAATCGGCGCAAGTCGGCAATCATCGCGGCCACATCCGATTGCTGGTCGAGAAAGTCGATCACGGCCGGGTCCAGCCCGGTCAAGGGCCGTAACGCTGCTTCCCAGTGTGGATTCGGCAGGCAGCGGACATCGAACACGAAATCAGCGTCAGCCGGCACTCCGTTCTTAAAGCCAAAGGATTCAAACAGCAGCGACATCGCTTCGCCAGGGGTATCGAGAACCCGGGCGCAGATCATATCGCGCAACTGATACAAATTGGTTTCACTGGTATCGATGATCAAGTCGGCGCTGGCGACGACCGGCTCCAGCAACCGCCGTTCCTGACGGATCGCTTCCCGCAGCGGCAGGTCGCCCAAACCCAGCGGATGGCGGCGCCGGGTTTCGCTGTAGCGTTTTAGCAGCACGTCTTCATCGGCTTGCAGGAACAGCACTTCGACCTGCAAGCCGTTGCCCCGCAATTCGGCCAGCAGGGCGGGAAACCGGGTCAGTTCGTCGAAGAAATTACGGGCGTCCACCCCGACCGCCACGGTGGTGGGCAGGGTCGCGCCGGCGGCAAGGATCGCCTGCGCCAGCGGCCCGATCAATCCGAAAGGCAAGTTATCGACGCAGTAGCAATCCCGATCTTCGAGGGTTTGCAGCGCGATGGTCTTACCGGACCCCGACAGGCCGCTGACGATGATTATTCGCACGGAACGGCCCTCGCCATGACTTGCTCCATCCGTTTCATCATGTCCTGTTCCGCGTGGTAGCCATTCAGCCGCAGGATATGGTCACGCACCGCGCACTCGACCAGCACCGCCAGGTTACGACCCGGCGCAATCGGCAAGGTAATCATCGGAATGCCGACTCCGAGAATCACCCGGGTATCGCGCAAGCCCTGCAAGCGCGATTCGGCAGGTGGGTTGATGTCCTCCATCCGGGCCAGGTGCAGGATCAGTCGGATACGCTTGTTGCGCTTGATGGCGCTGTCGCCAAACATCCGGCGGATATTGAGAATGCCCAAGCCGCGCACTTCCAGCAAATCGCTGAGAGTTGGCGGGCAAGTTCCCACCAGCACATCAGGCGTGACCCGGGTCAGCGTCGGGGTATCGTCGGCAATCAGGCGGTGGCCGCGACTGATCAGCTCCAGCGCCAGTTCACTCTTGCCGACGCCGCTGCCGCCGGTGATCAGTACGCCCATGCCGAAGACTTCCAGCAGTTCGCCATGCACCACGGTCGAGGCATCCAGGGTGTGCCGGTAAGTGTACAGTCGCTCCACAGCCATGGCCGGACTTAAGGGAGTATGCCAGAGCGGAATACCGCTCGCCTCGGCGCTCGCCCGTAAAGCTTCGGCTGCGGCAAGGTCGCCGCACACCAGCGCCGCGCCAGCCGTCGGCCCGAACAGGCAACGAATCAGGGCGTCCCGGCCTGCCGGCTCCAAACAGTTTAGAAAGGCGATCTCCTCGGGGCCAATCAGTTGCAGGCGGGGCGGCTGGACCCAGTTCAGCCGCCCGAAAAAAGGCGTGTCGGCCTCAACCGGCAACCACAAGATCCGCTCGGCGCCCGCAGCGCCGCCGATCCAGCGCCATTCAAGGATGGCTTTCAGATCGCAGAACACGGTTTGGGCGCTGATCGGCTTCATGGCAAGGGCGCAGTGGCGAGTTGCCAGTCGCGGAGCCGTTCAAACAGCGCCGGGTCGGAGTCAGCGTCGCGCAACTGCCGGCAAAACGCCTGATCGCTGAACATTTCCGCCAGTCGGGCCAGAATCTTGAGATGTTCATCGGTGTAGTGATCCGGCACCAGTAGACCGAACACCAGGTCTACCGGTTGCCGGTCGATAGCGTCAAAATCGACGCCCTTTTCGAGTTTGATGAACGCGCCGATGGCGGTCTGCGTTTGGCTGAAGCGGCCGTGCGGCAAGGCGACGCCATGACCCAGCCCGGTGCTGCCCAGCCGTTCCCGACCGATCAGGCTGTCAAAAATGGGCCTCGCGCTCAGATCAGTTTGTCCGGTCGCCAATAACTCGCTCAGCGCTTCGATCACCCGCTTTTTGCTGGCGACCGGGCAGTTACAGACGATCCGTCCGGGCGCAATCAGATCGATGATGTCCATCGCCGCGCTTACCCTTTCACGGTTGCGGGTAATCGCGGGCTTTTTCGCCGCGATGCTTGTCGGTCAGCTTCTCCTTGTGCTTCTTGATTTGCCGATCAATCTTGTCGCTCAACGCATCAATCGCCGCATACAGATCCTCATCGGCGGCGTCGGCGAAAATTTCGTTGCCAGCCACATGAATGGTGGCTTCAGCTTTCTGGATCAGCTTGTCGACGCTCAGAATCACTTGGGCGCTGGTGACGTTGTCAAAATGCCGCTCAATGCGCTCCAGCTTGTCGTATACATAGTCGTGCAGCGCCGGGGTGATTTCCAGATGATGTCCGCTCAACTTGATTTGCATGGCATGGACTCCTGGCTGACAGGTCTTGTCTTGGTTTGGACGGGGCCGAAACCGCTTGATTCCGGGCTGGCGGCAGGTTGGACGGAGTTATTTTCGCCGCCCCGCTGGCCGCATTCCGGCGTCCGTAATGCCCCGCAGGGCGAAAATCCCCGTCGGTTCAGACGAGGCGTTTACGATCCGAAGAAGACGGAATTGACATGGCTTCCCGGTATTTTGCCACTGTCCGCCGCGCCACCTGAATCCCTCCCGCGCCGAGCAGTTTGGCGATTTTGTCGTCGCTGAGCGGTTTGCCGGGATTTTCCGCCTGAATCAGCTTGCGAATCATGGCGCGAATAGCGGTCGAAGAACATTCGCCACCGTCGCTGGTGCCAACGTGGCTGGAAAAGAAGTACTTCAGTTCATAGATCCCACGCGGCGTATGCATGTACTTTTGGGTCGTCACCCGCGAGATGGTGGATTCATGCAATCCCAGTTCTTCCGCGATGTCGCGCAGAATCAGCGGCTTCATCCATTCATCGCCGCGCTCCAGAAAGTCCCGCTGACGTTCGACAATGCTGGTCGCCACCCTGAGCAGGGTTTCATTACGGTTTTGCAGGCTTTTCAGGAACCAGCGGGCTTCCTGCAAATGGTTCTTGAGATAAGCCGTATCGTCGTTCTGGCTGCGTCGGGCCAGCGCCGCATAGCGAGCATTGATCCGCAACTTTGGCGTGGTTTCAGCATTGAGTTCGACCCGCCAGGCGCGGCGCTGCCGGTAGACCAGCACATCCGGGACGATGTATTGCGGCGCGGTCGTCGAGAGCTTGGAGCCGGGATGCGGGTCGAGCGACTGAATCAGACTGATGATGCTCTGCAATTGTTCGCGGGATACTTTGAGCCGACGCATCAGGCCATTGAAGTCGTGTTCGGCCAGCAGATCGAGATGCCGCTCGATCAGATAGCGCGCCTCGGCCAGCCAGGGGGTGTCGTCCTGGAACGCTTCCAGTTGCAGCAGCAGGCATTCTGCCGGGCTGCGAGCGCCGACCCCTTGCGGATCGAAGTGCTGCACCAGCTTCAATACGGCTTCGGCTTCCTCCAGCGTTACCGTAAAGTCCGCCTGCAACCCTTGGCAGAGGTCTTCCAGCGACAGAGTCAGGTAACCGGCGTCGTCAATCGCATCAATGATCGCGGTGGCGACGGCCATCTCCCGTTCATTGAACGGGGTCAGCCGCATTTGCCAGTACAGATGCTCGCGCAGCGACTCGCCCACGCCGGCATAGCGTTCACTGGCGTCCCAGTCGTCGCTCTCGTTCCGGGAAAAGCTGGTGGCGCCATCGTAGGACTCGTAAACATCTTCCCAGGCGCTATCCACCGGCAGTTGATCGGGCAGTGTATCGGTGGTGGCGGTATTGAGTTCAATTTCAGCGCTGGCGTCGGCGGCGGTTTGCGCGGCTTGGGCGTCGGGTTGCACCGGGATTTCTTGCAGATCGTCGCTCCGCTCCAACATCAGATTGGAATCCAGAAGGGTCTGGATTTCCACCTGCAAGTCAAGGCTGGACAGTTGCAGGAGGCGAATGGCCTGCTGCAATTGGGGGGTCATGGTCAACTGCTGACCCAGACGAAGCTGTAAGGATTGTTTCATAGGCAGGTTAGGGTTAATTATTCCGGTGAGTCGGGAAGCGGAAGCTACTGCTAATCCTAGCCGTTTTCCGGGAAGACGGGGGAGAAATTGACTAGGTCGCTCAGGTTCATCAGGTTTTCCGCAAGAACCCCCGGCATTATGACTTCAATGGCGGCCAGCCAGGAAGGCGCGCACCGCCTGTTCAGCGACAGTGGCGAGATAATCGCCGCCGGACGCCATCGCCTGCGCCAGACTGACGGGTCCCGGACACAGGCTGAATACCGCGTTAATGCCCAGGTCGTGTAGTGCGGCCAGGCCACTGCCGACACTGCCGGCGATAGCGATGCAGGGGACGCCATGGGCGTGGGCGCGTTCCGCCACCCCGGCGGGCGCTTTGCTGAATGTCGTCTGAAAATCGATTTGCCCCTCAGCGGTGAGGACCAGATCAGCGTCCCGCAACTGTTCGTTCAATCCGACCAGATCCAGTACCAGATCGACGCCGCGCCGCAGTTCAGCCTTAAAAAAGGCTTTCAATCCCGCGCCCAGCCCACCGGCGGCGCCTGCACCGGGCAGATCGCGCACATCCAGGCCAAGGTCGCGTTCGATCACGACCGACAGTTGGGCCAGACCGGCATCCAGGATTCGCACCTGTTCAGGCGTTGCGCCCTTCTGGGGAGCGTAAACCTGGGCGGCGCCACGCTCGCCTAAGAGCGGATTGTCCACGTCGCAGATCGCCTCAATCCGCACCCCGGCCAATCGGGGATCAAGGCCGCTCAGATCGATGTGCTGGATCGTCGCCAACGCGCCCCCGACCGGTTCAACCGGATGACCGTTCTCGTCCAGGAATCGCGCCCCCAACGCGGCCGCCATGCCGATCCCGCCATCATTCGTCGCGCTGCCGCCAATCCCGACAATGAGATGGGCAACCCCCAGGTCCAGCGCCGCTTTGATCAGCTCACCCGTACCCCGCGTCGTTGTCAGCAGCGGATTAAGGCGTTCTTTTGTCAACAGCGCCAGGCCGCTGGCCGTCGCCATTTCAATGGCCGCCAACTGGCGTGCGGGAACGTAGCAGAACGAGGCGGATGCCGGATCACCGAGTGGACCTGTGACGAGCGCTGTTCGTTTTACACCATGCAAGGCGCTGACCAGCACCTCGGCCAGGCCATCGCCGCCGTCAGCGACGGGGACCTGCACGATATCGCTGTCCGGGCTGGCCCGTGCGACGCCGCGCGCCAAAGCTCCCGCCGCTTCGGCAGCAGTGAGACAACCCTTGAGGGCATTGGGAGCAATCACTATTTTCATCGGGATTTGATTCTTTCCTTCGGTTACGCATTCACCAAAATTGCGCGAAGGCGCCCGCACTTCAAAGATTCAGGGCTTTTCCTGCAAGTCAGGTAAGATCACTGATTCAGATTGCTTGCACCGCAACCGGAGCCCCGCGCCATGAGCGACCGCGATTTGACTGAACACCGATCCGAAGCAGCGAACGAAGAGTTTAACCCCCTCACCCGGATTCCGCGCCCGGCCCATGCCCGATTACTCTTGCACGGCTTGGCGGCCGATTCGCCCTTTATGGAGGCGCTATGCGAGACGCTACCGGATGAAGCGGCCCG